>NZ_JBFRBC010000022.1:0-64362 GCF_040932045.1 Microbulbifer sp. TYP-18 | reverse complement strand
TTCCAGGTGAAAAAACAAACAATCTCAGGGTTGTTTTGGTCAAATTCAGGCCCGCACCAGAAAATACTGATACTGCCGTAGCGATTGTTGAGTTATTCAGACGTTCCTTAGATCTTTCCTTTCATTCAGAAAATATTTACATAAAATATCGTTGTAGAAGATTGTATGCGATAATTTCACCGAATTTTCTTGTGTTGGAACTTCTCGATATTATGGAGTTCACTGTGTTCTGAAATTTCCACCATTAGCCCAGCCCCACATATTCTTTAATACCGCGTGCTCGTATCGGGTAAAGCGGTGCCGTAAAGTTTCAGAAATGCATAATATTTGGCAAATTATGCCCCCGTGGTCCCGATATCTTCCGCCGGCACTTGCCATAATTGATCATAATCTTGCCATAAGCTAGCCAGGATGCTCTTTTAATGTGTGTTGGGTTTTCCAAGGAGAAACTCAATGCAAAGCCAACTGGCAATTAAAATATTGATAATTTTTGTAGTCGGAATACTATTGTTGATCCCAATCAGCATGGTAAAGCATAAAATTAAGGAGAGACAGGCATTTTTGGATCAGGCTAAAGCCGCTGTAGCGAAAAGTTGGACAGGCAGTCAGACGATTTTCACGCCAATTTTGGTCATCCCATATCAGAGACAGGTGCCCATAGCCTCTCCTGGGGAGCAGTCTCCGGATGCTGTGCAGAGCAAAACTGTACGGGAGTTCAGCTTTATCGTTCCAAACCAACTGAATCAGAAGATCGAAGTTGATAATGACAGTGTCTACAAGGGCATATATGAAGTGCCTGTCTACTTCTCCAGTATCCTACTAACGGGTGTGTTCAATTCAGAAAAGTTGAATGAACACCTGCAGGAAATCGAAAATAAGCCACAGTTTAAATCAATCGAAACACCTTATTTGACATTGCATATAGCCGATATGCGGGGAATCGATCGCAAGCCGGAGCTGTTGCTCAATCAGAAAGCAGTCGACCTGCATCCCGGGAGCCGTCTCAAGGCCATAGGGTCGGGTCTGCACACCTATTTGGATTATGGCCTGGCACGCGATAAGGCGCTCAATTTTTCGTTGACCGTTTCTCTGCGTGGAATGGAGCAACTTTCTTTTGTGCCCCTGGCGGACCATGCGACAATCCAGCTTCAATCCAATTGGTCCCATCCGGAATTTATTGGTGCTTCCCTACCCAAGCACCGGGATATTACGAAAGAGGGTTTTTTTGCCCGCTGGGAGGCAACCCGTTTTTCCGGACACTGGGTGGGTTTCGCCGATCGCTGTATCTCAGGCAATGATTGTAAGTTACTCCTGAGCTCCTCCTCTGGAGTGCGGTTTATCGAACCCGTAGATATCTATTTGCAGTCTGAGAGGGCGGTGAAATATGCGATATTATTTATCGGTTTGAGTTTTATTAGTTTTTTTATTTTTGAGCAGGTGGCTCGCCGCCGTATTCACCCAATACAATACGCATTTGTTGGTCTGGCTATATCTGTGTTTTATTTGCTATTGATCTCTCTGTCGGAACACATCGTATTTTTCCGGGCCTACCTGATTGGGGTCTTGTGTTGCTCCTCTCTAATACTATTTTATGTCCGGTATATGCTCGGTAGCTTCAAGTCCGCATTGCTGTTTAGTGCAATGATTGTGGTTCTTTACAGTTTGTTGTATGTCATAGTGCAGGCAGAGGACTTTGCCCTGTTAATGGGAGCTGCACTCGTGTTTCTTGTGTTGGCTGCACTTATGTATACTACGCGTAATATTGATTGGTATAACATTTATTCCCATGCAAAAGCTGAAAAACTTAAAAACCCAACGCTTAAATAATAGTGGGCCGTTGGGGGTATAAACCAATTCACTATTGTATGTTCTTGGGAACCCGGCAGGGTTCCCGATACTGCCCTGATTAAAAGGGTTTAAGGAGCAATTTTCTTCTTTAATGCCTTGCTCAATACCCGCGGCAGATTTGGCAGTATTTTTAGCAGACGGGGCAGTACTTTGCGCTTCATTCCGTTAAGTGACTCGGGTATCACTGCCTCTATCAGGTGTGGGCCAGGATTATTGAGCGCATATTCCATCGCTTTTAATAGTGCCTCCGATGTTTTCACCCGTGTGCCGTGCACGCCCATACTTTGAGCCAATAGCGCATAGTTTGTGACCGGGCCACTGATATCAAGTTGGGACTTGGCTTTCTCTCCGGCTTCTTTCGCTCCCACCCGCTCCAATTCAACATTCAAAATAGAATAGGAGGCGTTGTTGAAGATAATGGTGGTCACGTCCAGGTTCTCCCGGGCCATAGTCCACAATGCCTGGTTGGTGTACATGGCCGTGCCGTCGCCAATAAGGGCCAACACCGGCCTGTCCGGGCAGGCTACAGCAGCTCCTATAGCGCTGGGCAGCCCCTGACCGATAGCTCCGCCCGTGAGGGTGATCATATCGTGTCTCGGGGCGCCGGCAGTCATCGCATTGAGCAACAAGCCAGAAGTGATGGATTCGTCCACAATAATACTGTTTTCCGGCATCAACTCACCTACAGCGCGGCATACCTTTTCAGCGGTAAGTTTGCCCTTGGGTCTGCCCGGCCGGCCGGCTGGTTGCAGCATTGGCTGTGCCTGGCTGGCACCTAGCACCTCCGCGAGCTTGTTCAGGTTGGCTGTGGCATCCTGCTCAGGCGTACTCAGCGTGTGGGCGGTACAGCTATCCGGGACTAAATAACTCTGCTTGCCCGGGTAGGCAAAGAAAGACACAGGGGCTTTAGCGTCCACCAAAATCAGGTTGTCGAATTCGGACAGCTGCAGGGAGACCAGTTCCGCCAAATAGGCAATACGCTCGACCGGCGGCAGGCCGGCCCCCCGTTGTATGCGCGCGGGAAAGGTTTCCGCAAACACAGTAACACCCGTGTGAGCGGCGATGCGGGCAGCTGCCAGCAGCCCCGGTTCCCGCAGGGCCCGACCGCCGAGCAGCATAGCGGTTTTCCTGCCGTTGCGTATTGCGTCGGCCACGCTATCGATGACCTTATTGTCCGCTGTCGGTGCCTGCGGCTGGGGGGGGGCCGCACAAGGCTGGCCGCCATCCCCCCAAGAGACGTCCGCAGGCAGAACCAGGGTGGCTACCTGGCCGGGCAGGCCCCGGGCGGCAGTGACGGCATCGGCGGCGTCTCGGCACAGGGATTCGGTGCTTTCCGAAGTACGGACAAAATTCGGCGAAACATTGCGAGCGACGGTTTCTATATCTGACTGCAACTGCGCATCGTACTTTACATGATAGGTAGCGTGGTCACCCACGATATTGACCACTGGGGAATTACCCTTACGGGCGTTATGCAGGTTGGCGAGACCATTCCCCAAACCACAACCCAGGTGCAGCAAGGTGGCTGCGGGTTTGTCCGCCATGCGGGCGTAGCCATCGGCCGCTCCCGTTGCCACGCCTTCGAACAACGCCAGAATTGCCCGCAGCTTGGGTTCGCCATCCAGGGCCGCAACAAAGTGCATTTCGCTGGTACCAGGATTGCTAAAACACACTTCAATACCGGCATCCACGAGGGTTTTTATCAATGCTTGGGCGCCGTTGGGCATCGCTTCTCTCCAGATTTTATTCTTGTCGTAGGGCTTATTTTAATTTGCTTATGCTAAGGCCAACTCAGTTAGTGTAAACAGGCCCTGGATCAATTGCCCCGGTTGATCGACCTGGCTGCTGCCTTGGCGGTGAGGATGCAGCCGGGCAGGAAAGTGCCCTCGAGAGAGCGTTTGCCATTGCTGCCACCACCACCGAAACCAGCGGCCTCGCCAACACAATAGAGTCCGGAGATGGGCTTGCCGCTGGCATCCAACACGCGACTTTGCAGGTCGGTCTGTAACCCACCCAGGCTTTTGCGGGTGGTCAACTGTGTCTGGATGGCGATAAACGGTCCGGCGCCGGCTTTTTGTAGTGGCGCAGGCTTGCATGTGCGCAAACGATCCGGCCCCCACTGACGCGCATGGCAAATCAAGCGGATTTGCGCATCATTGTTGAGTTGGTCGCCTTTGCTGAAGTTCGCATCAAAGCTATCCGCAGTGGCTTTCAGTACTGCCGGGTCAACATCCAGCGAGCAGGTAAGTGCGTTCATTTTTTTTGCCAGCCCATCCAGGGTGTCATCCACAAGAAAGTGATTGCTCTCGTTCTGCATCTGGTCCACTAAAAGTTTGTTACCCAATAGAATTTCTTTAAGAAGTAACGGAAATTGTTTATCCCGGATGCGGGCATTGTGCTCTGCACCGGAAATAGCAAACTCCTTCAATGCAATGCGTCGGTTGAGTAGTTGCCATGTCCAGGGTTTCTCCTGAACGGCAACCTGCTGGCATAACCAGTGGGTATCGAAACCGGTAACCAGGGGTTCCGGGCCGATACGTTCACCGCGATGGTTGAGCCACAAAGCGGACTTACAGGGAATGGAGGAAAGGCCATGACCGGGGAAGTGGGGAAATGGATGCGGAAAACCGGCGGCGTAATTCCACATTTCGCCGGCGTGGGTAATACAGGCCCCGAGATTGTCCTCCGTCCAGTGATGCAGCTTGCCATCAGAAAAAGGATGCGCACCGTTGAGCATCTCGGTGGGCTGCGGCCGGTCGATTGGCCAATTGGCCCGGCACCCAGCGTGGTCGCCGTTTATCCCCCCCATGGCCAATACAACATTAGGCGCCTGGAAGCGGTGTTCCGTGCCGGTTTCTTCGTTGACCGCTATGGCCCCGTTCACTTCTCCCGCTTGCCGGTCCAGTGCAGTGACTCTGTGGCCATGATAAATCGACAGTTTCCCCTGGGCGCCTGCCTCCTGCAGCGCATTCACCATGCATCGAACCAGCTCCCGGGAGGTACCCCAGACGATATGGTAGCGGGGTACGCTGTTACCGTCGCCAAAGCGGCCCCGTTCCACCCAATTGACCGATGGCAAAAATTTAAGTCCTTCACTGGCGAGCCAATCGTATACTTCAGCCCGCGAGTGCTCTACGTAATAGCGGGCCCACTGTATCGGCCATTTATCCTGCGGGTCTAACTCGCCAAAGCGCAGCCAGTCCTGCAGCGCCAATTCCGGACAGTCGGGAATTTTCATACGGCGTTGCAGCGGTGTGTCGATCAGTGCCATACCGCCAAAGGCCCACAGCGCTAAGCCGCCAAACCGCTGTGGCGTATCCCGATCTACAATGGTGACCGTTTTACCTGCTCTTACTGCCTCCAGTGCCGTGACAATGCCTGCTAGACCACCCCCGGCAATCAAAAGATCAGAGCAAACAGGTTTTGACATGGTGCTATTCCGTATTTTTGTTGTTGCAGCAGACCATATAACACAATTCTCAGTGCTTGATAGACTTAGCGGGCCACTAAATTGACTTTACAAGCCACGCTGGGCAGCTGTGAAAGAGATTTCTGCTTCCCCAAAGGAAAAGTTTTTGCAAATCCCTGTATCCGTAATCTTACAGCCCAGGCGGTTCCGCGCAATGGCGCAGTCTTTCAAGGGTGGCAATGCAATCGAGGCGGCGTTCTCTATGGGACCGCAGGGTCAGTATTTTGGCGGTTACTGAGCGCTGGCAATTTGTGTTTAGAGAGCAATGCAGCCGGGGAAGTTTTCGCAGTGGGATTGTTTGATCGCCGCAGCTGGGTTTACCAGCTGCGGCTGCGGGTGAGGCTACTGCCCGCTGGCTGTGGTGCCGCTTGTGACCGGCTTGCCGTCGGCATCAATTTCAGTAATTGGTCCGATATCCAGGCTTTGGATCTTGCCGGCGATTTTTTCCTTGTCGCCAACAATCACCCAGACAAACTGCTCCGGTCTTATGGTGCTGCGGGCCAGGTCGTGGATAGTGTTTAGATCGGCAGAGCGAATCTGCTCCGCGTAACCGTCCATATAATCCAGTGGCCGATCATATTTCACCATGTTGGAGACGGCACCGGAAACCGCACCGATGGTCTCGAAGCGCCCGGGTAACTCATTGACCCTTTTGTCTTTCACCTTCTGCAACTCTGAAGCCATCGCCGGCTTGTTGCCAATATAGGCGCGCAGCTCTTTTTGCAGCTCCTGCAGGGATTCGCTGGTCTTGTCGGTCTGCACCGGGGCATAGACGAGGAACGGCTGCTGTCCCTTGGCACCGGTCATAAATGAATAGGCGCCATAGGCCCAGTGTTTTTCCTCGCGCAGGTTCATATTGATCCGCGCTGTGAAGGTGCCGCCGAGAATATCGTTCATCATGTGCATGGCTTCCCGTTCGGGAATTCTCTCCGAGGGTGCCAGCAGGCCGCCGATGATGATGGATTGCTCAGATCCCGGCTTGTCGATCAGATAGACACTGGCTTTCTCCGGAAGGGCCACTTGAGACAGGTTTTTCTGCGGCAGTGCTGTTTCCGGGGCGCGCCAGTCGGCAAAGTACTGCTCGAGCTTGCCCATCAGCGCTTCCATGCTGATGTCACCGGTGACTACCAGGGTGGCGTTGTCCGGGCGCAGCCAGGTCTGGTGATAGGCGACCAGGTCATCGCGGCTCAGGGACTCGATGGAACTCTCGGTACCGGAACCGGTAAAGGGCACCGCATAGGCGTGGTCGGCACCGTACAGAAGCGGTGGCAGGGTGCGCAGCGCCATCTGCACCGGCCTGGTTTTTTCCTGCTTTATGTTGGCGATCCAGCGACTGCGTTTGCGCTCAATCTCCTCTTCCGCAAAGGCGGGGTTGAGAAGAATATCGGCAAACAGGGCCATGGAATCGTCCAGATTACTGCTGAGCGCATTGAGGCTAACATTGGAAACATCGATATCGGCACCTGCCGAGATACGCGCGCCCAGCATTTCCTCCCTGGCGCTGATTTCCAGAGCGCTCAGTTTCTTGGTGCCTTCTTTCATCATGGACATGGCATAGCTGGAGGTTCCCAGTGTCTTGCCCTGGTCGGCCGCATAGCCGGCGTCGAACACCATGCGCATATCCACCACCGGCACTGAGTGGCGCTCGGCCAGCACCACTTTCATGCCGTTGGCCATTTCCGCAGTCTGGATCTGTGGGAAAGGTACCGACGGGAACTGTCCCAAGTCCGGCAGGCTGGAGCGATCAGCGCCCGCCTCCGCCACCTGGTACTCGGGGAAGGGGTGCACTTCCAGGTTGTAGTCACCGCTGCTGAGCCATCGGTCAGCGGCTGCGCGCACCTGCTCCGGTGTGAGCTGGCGCTTGTTGGCGATACTGTCCAGCAGGCCGTTGGGGTTGCCCAGATAGAGTTCGCCGCGCGCCAGGGTCACGCCCTTGCCGCTCCAACCGCCCACCTGCTCCAGATTGCGGGCGGCGCTGGCGTACTCCGACATATTGACCCGCGCCAATTCCTCCTCTGTGGGACCTTCGGCGAGAAAACGCTGCAGCTCTTCCTCGATGGCGACCTCCACATCGGCCAGATCGACGCCCGGCTTTGCATCGGCAATAATCGAGAAAATAGCGGCCAGTTCAAATTCGTACAGGCTGATGCTGACATTGGTGGCGATCTGGTCTGTGTATACCAGGCGTTTATACAGGCGCGAGTTCTTGCCATCGCCCAGTACCGCAGCGGCCAGTGAAACGGCATCGGCATCGCTGTGGCCCAGATAGGGCGTATTCCAAACCTTGTAGACACGCGACTGTGCGACGCGATCGTACATGGTGTCCCGCTTGGACTGATCGCGCTTGGCGATCCAGACATCTTTTTTCACCAGCGGCGGACCGGCCTGGATATCGCCAAAGTACTTGGCGACCTTCTCTTTGGCGGTGGCCACATCGATATCGCCCGCCAGCACCAGTACTGTGTTGGCGGCGCCGTAGTAGGTTTTAAACCACTCGTGGACGTCCTCCAGAGAGGCCGCATCCAGGTCCTCCATGGAGCCAATGGTGGTCCAGGAATAGGGGTGCCCCTCGGGGAAAATGGCGGCCTGCATCTGCTCCCAGACTTTGCCATAGGGCTGGTTCATACCCTGGCGCTTTTCGTTTTGTACCACGCCGCGCTGCTCGTCGAGTTTTTCCTGGGTGATCACGCCGAGCAGGTGACCCATGCGGTCGGATTCCATCCACAGCGCCATGTCCAGGGCGTTGCTGGGCACCGTCTCGAAGTAGTTGGTGCGGTCCAGCCAGGTAGTGCCGTTCATGCCCGTGGCGCCGGCGCGCTCGAACGGTTTGAAGAATTCATCGTTGTAGTTTTCAGAGCCGTTGAACATCAGGTGTTCGAACAGGTGGGCGAAGCCGGTACGCCCAGGCTTTTCGTCCTTCGAACCCACGTGGTACCAGACACCCACGGACACGATCGGCGCCTTGTGATCCTCGTGTACTATCACCCGCAGGCCGTTGGGCAGGGTGAATTTCTCGTAGGGAATATGCAGTGCCTCTGTAGCGGTGGGCATCTGGCTCTCCGCGACCGGACCGGTTTCCGCTGTGGCACTGGGGCTGGTTTGTGTTTGTGGAGGTTTGTCACAGGCGGCCAGCGCCAGGGACAAAGCGAGGGGAATCCAGTGGGGTTTTACGATTTTCATCGAGGTTTCCTTACGCGGTAGATTTATTTTTCTAGGGGCCTTCCCCAGCCCTTGCAGAAACTACCGGCGAACCCAGGTTCCACTCTTATGTAGGGTCTTTATTGCCGGCAGTTACCGGAAACTGTGATGCCGGGGCTGGCTTTTTTGTCAGTTGCAAAGCGGGGCTGTGGCCAGTTGTGCCGGAACTTTATACCTTTTGCCCGGGGTGCTGGCAAATGGAGGCGCCTGCCCGGCAGTGTGCGTTGGTCCAGTTGTGGGGCCGGGCTGGCGGGTTCAACCGGCCCGCCGGGTGAATACCAGGGTACGGCACGCCTCCGCAACAGCAGCGGCGAGCCCTGCAAGGCTCACTCAATAGGCGCCCTAACTGCGGGGGCAGGGGCCGGGCGGTCTCAGTAGGCATCGCGGATCAGGTCGATGCCCGGTTGAATAGCGCGACGCCAGGAGACTTCTGTGGCTTCGGTAAATTCCGGGTCGTGCTTGCGCAGTGTCTGGATCAGGGCCTCCAGCCAGAGCCCATACCACTGGGGGTGGATATTGTAGCCGCTGCGGGAGTGACTCTCGCCCAGTGCGCGCAGTTTGGTGTCGGGCATGCCGCGTGCATGCAGCACCAGTTGCATGATGCCATTGCGCAGCAGGTGGCGTTGGTTGGCCATGTTGGTATCGACAAACTGAGCGCGGATTTCCGCTGAGCTGCCCATAAAGCAGTCGTAAAAGTCCACAAAAAACAATTCCTTGTTACAGCAGCGACCGTAGCTTTGAAATACGATATCGCTATCGGCTGTTTCCCTCTCCATGCCTGTATCCTCTGTTCTGATTTCCGCCGGCGGTGGATTGTAGCGGCGCAGCCTGTTGCCGCAAGTCCTTTCGGTTGCCAGTAACCGGCTATTGCACAGGTACGCAACGGTACTTTGAGTCCCATGAGGACAAGCCAGAGCAGCAATGCAGAAGCCTGCACAGCGTTGCGGCTAGCGAAGGGGGTTACCGGCCCTGACACTGCAACCATGACCGGGGGAAGTTGCGTCGCGGTGCAGCTCCATATTGGCCTGCAATTTTGCCGTCAGCGCCCATCCGGTAGCCGGGGAATATAGCGGCTGGCCCAGGCGACCAGTGTGTCCGCCACATAGTCCGCATCCTCCTTGCGGGTCAGCAGGTGGTCGGCGTGATCGAGGCTGATGAAGCTTTTTGGGTGCAGGGCGAGGTTGTAGATCTCGGCCGCTTCGTCAATGGACACGGTTTGGTCGACCGGTGAGTGATAAATCAGCAGCGGTCGCCGCAGCTCGTGGATGTAATTTTTCTTGAGCGCGTCCAGGTCGTCCAAGAACTGTTTTTTGATCGTAAAGGGGCGCCCCGCCAGCTCGACCTCCGCCTGGCCCTGGGTCTGGATGGTATCCAGGGCGCAGGCAAACTGTTTGATCACATGGTTGGGGTAGGCGGGTGCGGCGATGGTGGCGACTGCCCTGGCCTCGGGGATCTCCGCCGCCGCTGCCAGCACAGCTGCACCCCCGAGGCTGTGGCCGATCAGCAGGTCCGGGGCATGACCGCTCTCCGCCAAGTAGTGCGCCGCGCTGATAAGATCCTCCACATTGGTGGAGAAGTTGGTCTGGCTGAAATCCCCCTCGCTGTCCCCCAGGCCGGTGAAGTCGAAACGCAGCACCGCGTAACCCTGGTCCGCAAGGTGGCGGGCGATGCGGGCGGCGGCCACCACATCCTTCCCACAGGTGAAACAGTGTGCAAAGAGGACCTGGCCGCGGATCTCGCCCGCCGGTGCCTCGACAATGCCGGCCAGAGTCTGGCCGCGGCTGCCGCTGAAATTGACTTTTTCCCGCCGCCGGCGGTTACTGCTTTCCATCTTCGTCTATTCACTCCGGAGGCTGTTGGGGGGGGCTCTATGGTAGGCGGCGTCCGGAGGGCCGGCAACCACAGGCGGAGACTCCCTGCATGGCAGGCCACCCCGCTGCCCCGCGCCACAGGGTGGCTGTCGTAATTCAACTACACAAAGGCTTGGTATACTCCGCGCCGCTTGGTGGGCGCTGGCGGGCTTGCGGCTTATAATCCGCGCCTGTTCCCATGGGTGCCTGGCGCCCGTATTTCACACAGAGCAGTGACTGGCAGAGAGGGTTGGCTATGGCGGTTAAACTGATGACGGATTTGGACCTGGCGGGCAAGCGGGTACTGATTCGCGAGGATCTGAATGTGCCGGTGAAAAATGGCGAGGTTACTTCCGACGCCCGTATTCGCGCCGCACTGCCCAGCATCCAGGCCGCTATCGATGCCGGCGCCAAAGTGCTGCTGATGTCCCACCTGGGTCGGCCCAGCGAGGGAAAATACGCCGACGAGTTTTCCCTGGCGCCGGTGGCGGCGCACCTTAGCGGTCTGCTCGGCCTGGATGTACAGCTGGTCGGCGATTGGCGCAATGGTGTCGAGCTGGCCAACAGCCAGGTGGCACTGCTGGAAAATGTGCGTTTCAACCCGGGCGAGCAGAAAGATGATCCGGAACTGGCCAAGGCCTATGCCGCCCTGTGCGATATTTTCGTGATGGATGCGTTTGGCACTGCACACCGGGCCCAGGCATCCACTCACGGTGTGGCCCGCTATGCGCCGGTTGCCTGTGCAGGTCCGCTCCTGGCGGCTGAGCTGGAGGCTCTGCAGCGGGCGCTGGCGGAGCCGGCGCGGCCCCTGGTGGCCATAGTCGGCGGTTCCAAGGTGTCCACCAAACTCACGGTGCTGGAAAGTCTGTCCGCCAAGGTGGACCGTCTGATCGTCGGCGGCGGCATCGCCAATACGTTCCTGGCGGCCAGCGGCAGGGCGGTGGGTAAATCCCTGTGCGAACACGAGCTGGTGGATACGGCCAGGGCACTGATGGAAAAATGTGCTATTCCGCTGCCGGTGGACGTGGTCACCGGCCGGGTGTTCAGCGAGTCCGCCGCCGCGGAAACCAAGTCTGCCGAGGATGTGCAGGCGGACGACATGATCTTCGATATCGGCCCCCAGTCCTCTGAGCAGCTGGCAGAAATCCTGCGCGAGGCGGGGACCATTATCTGGAATGGCCCTGTGGGGGTGTTCGAGTTCGATCAATTTGGTGGCGGCACTGAGCGGCTGTCCCGGGCCATAGCCGACAGCGCGGCTTTTTCCATTGCCGGAGGCGGTGATACCCTCGCCGCGGTAGACAAATACGGTATCGCCGGCAAGGTTTCCTATATCTCCACCGGGGGTGGCGCCTTCCTCGAGTATGTGGAGGGCAAGCCCCTGCCCGCGGTGGCGATGCTGGAATCCCGCGCTGACAGCTAGTGGGCCGCAAAGCCGGATAGAGAGAAGTCAGGCAAGGTTTTTTCAGTACTGGGGGCCCCTGGCCTCTAGCAGAGAAGGTGCTTCGCCCCCGGCGGGGAGCGCCAGTCAAATCGACCAGTTAAATAACGAAGGTATTGTTCATGGCCCTTATCAGCTTGCGTCAACTGCTGGATCACGCTGCCGAGCACGATTACGGCGTGCCCGCGTTCAACGTCAACAACCTGGAGCAGATGCGCGCGATCATGGAGGCCGCCAGGCAGACCGACTCGCCGGTGATCGTACAGGCCTCCGCCGGGGCACGGAAATATGCCGGTGCGCCTTTCCTGCGCCACCTGATCCTGGCCGCGATTGAGGAGTTCCCGGAGATTCCAGTGGTGATGCATCAGGACCACGGCACCAGCCCCGCTGTTTGCCAGCGCTCCATTCAACTGGGTTTTAGCTCGGTGATGATGGACGGGTCACTGCAAGAGGACGGCAAGACGCCGGCCTCCTACGAGTACAACGTCGATGTGACCCAGCGCGCAGTGGCCATGTCCCACGCCTGTGGTGTATCGGTGGAGGGCGAACTGGGTTGCCTGGGCTCCCTGGAAACCGGTATGGCGGGGGAGGAGGATGGTGTCGGTGCGGAGGGCAAACTGTCCAAGGAGCAATTGCTCACCGACCCGGAGGAGGCCGCCGACTTTGTGCGCAAGACCAGGGTAGATGCACTGGCCATCGCCTGCGGCACCAGCCACGGCGCCTACAAGTTCACCCGTCCACCCACCGGTGACATCCTCGCCATAGACCGCATCAAGGCCATTCACGCACGCATTCCCAGCACCCACCTGGTGATGCACGGCTCATCGTCGGTGCCGCAGGAGTGGCTGGCGGTGATCAATGAGTTCGGCGGTGAGATAGCGGAGACTTACGGTGTGCCGGTGGAGCAGATTTGCGAGGGAATCAAGCACGGTGTGCGCAAGGTGAATATCGACACGGATCTGCGCCTGGCTTCCACCGGCGCTACCCGGCGCTTCCTGGCCCAGAATCCATCCGAGTTCGATCCGCGCAAATTCTACCAGGTAGCGCTCAACGCTATGCGGGACATCTGTGTGGCCCGCTATGAGGCCTTCGGCACCGCCGGTAATGCCAGCCGGATTCGCCCCCTGAGCCTGGAGGCAATGTCGCGGCGGTATGAGGCCGGGGAACTGGAGCCACAGGTCAAGTAGCCACAACAACCCCGGCGGTGACGCGGCCAGAACTTTTGGCGCCGCCGGCCGCCGCGGGCATAGGTCCAGCTGCGCAAAAAAATGCAGTAACATGGAACTATGGATCTAATGCAAGAGTTTTCCAGTCTGCCGCACAGCCCGGTGATCCGGCGGCCGGACTATTCGGCCCTGCGTGAACAGCTGCCGGACCTGGACTTTTGCGGCGACGAGCCCCTGCCGCCGGCGCTGGAGGATTACCGCAATTTTTACCACCTGCAGTTTCCCCTGGCCCATAAGACCGGGGTGGGGACCTTTGTCGCGTCCGGTTTCCAGCTGGTGTCCCAATACTGGCTGGTGGAAAAGCCTCGGGGTACCCTGTTTATCTGCCACGGCTATTTCGATCACACCGGTATTTATGGCCCGGCCATCCGTTTTGGGCTGGAGCGCAACCTGAATGTGGTGGTTTTCGATTTTCCCGGACACGGGTTATCCAGTGGCGAGCGAGTGGCTATAGATACCTTCCTGCAGTACCGCCAGGTACTCCACACACTGCTGCGTATTGCCGCAGACAAGCTGCCCGGTCCCTGGCACGCGCTTGGCCAGAGTACCGGCGGTGCGGCGCTGCTCGCCTATCTCCAGTACAGCCGCTGGCAGCCGTTTGACAAGGTGTTTTTGCTGGCTCCGCTGGTGCGCCCGGCGCGCTGGCACCTGCGCAAGTGGATCTACTACCTGGGTCGGTTGTTTCTACTGGCCCCCAATCGCGGTTTCAATATCAACACGCACGATGCGGAATTCGCCCGCCGCCAGGCGCATCGGGACCCGCTGCAGTCGCCGGTGATTTCCATGCGCTGGCTGGGGGCCCTGGTGGACTGGCTGGAAACCTTCCCGCAGACGGCGGTGAACAGGAAACCGATTCTGGTGGTACAGGGCACCGGGGACGAGACAGTTTCCTGGCGATACAATATGCGTGCGATTCGCTCGCGCTTCCCCAACAGCCGGCGGGTGATCATACGCGGTGCCCGCCACCAGATGATCAACGAAACCCAGCCCTACCGGCACCGGATACTGGTGGCCCTGGACCAGTGGTTGAACGCCTGCGATTGACAAGTTCGCAATCAGCTCAGGCGGTCAAGCGCGGCAGCCACAGCATCATTGCCGCGGCGAAAATACCTGTGGCGGTGATCAGCGTAAACAGGCCCAGGCAGGCGCTCATGGATAGGCGGGCATAGCTGCTGTGACTGTCGCCTGCGCGAAAGTAAGCTTCCAGCAGCGCCAGCGGCAGCAGGTATTGCGCGAAACCCAGGAAGACCACAAAGGGGCCGGTCAGCGTCTTGGGGTCGAAACCCACCGGGCCCTGGTTGACCAGTAGCCAGAAGGTCAGGCCCACGCGAAAAAACCACACGCCACTCACCACCAGAAACAGGCGCAGAGCCCAGCGTTTGTGCTGCTCAAAGCGTTTGCCGCGCGCGAAATGCAAGGCGGCTGCGGCACAGGCGAGGATCAGCAGGGCGTTGATGGAGATGGCAACATCCTGAATTGGGCTGCCTTTGGGTGATTCCCTGCTCCAGACCAGGTAGAGCCCACCGAGGCTCATGATGACCGCGGAGAGCAGATAGAAACGGCCGTTCCAGCGGTGGAAACGGGGCCAGCGGCGGCGCACCTGGGGCGCAAGCTGCAGCGCGGCGCCGGCGATAATAAAGACGGTGAACAGCAGGTGCAGACCCAACACCAGGTTGCCGATCAGATCCCCCTCCACATAGCCCACCGGCAGCACCTGATTCCAGCGCTGCCAGTCACCGGTCACTGCCGTTCGCAGATAAAACCCCACCACATAGGCCGCCAACATTAACTGGCCGATGAACGCCAGGGTCAGCCAGGTGGCTCCGGCGCTGTGTAGTAACTTGAGGCCGCCGTCACCGGCATGTCTGGTCGCGGGCCGGGCGGCCCCTGTGACTGCAGTGCTCATCATTCCCCCTGGTGTTTTTCCTTGATCCACACAACTTAAGTGCGGCTTGCCGCTACGGCTAGAGGGGAGGTGATGGGCTGCGGATAGAGTGCCGCCAATGGCGATATGGGTGGCTGAACGGTGTCTTGGATGGGGGCAGATACTACATCTGGCGGAACAAATGCAGATAACGCCGGCTGACCGGCAGCGTTTCTGACCGGTGCCGCAGATGGATTCGGGCGGTGTCACCCTTGCGCACCAGGTGGCTGACCGCGTGTAGGTTGACTACAACGGAGCGGTGCACCTGTGCAAACCGCTGCGGGTCCAACTGGCCGAGTAATTCCGCCAGTGGCGTGCGGATAAGGGCTTCGCCGGCCTCACCGCCGTCTTCGCACCAGGCCACCAACGTATATTTGTCGTCCGCACGGAGGTAGTGCACATCATCTACCGGGATTAGTCGCAGTACCGAGCCGACGGATGCGCGAATCCAGCGCAGTGTTTCGGGTTTTTTGCGTTCCATCTGCGCGGCCAGCTGCTCCAGCAGCGTTCCGGTGTCAGGTGCCGGCTGCGCTGTACGCAGGCGCTCCTGCAATCGCGCGACAGTATCTGCCAGGCGGTCCATCTCCACCGGTTTGATCAGATAGTCCAGCGCGCCCTGGGCGAAAGCCTCCACCGCGTAGCTGTTGAAGGCGGTGATAAACACCAAGTGGGAGCGCCGACCGATACGGCGCGCTGTCTCCACGCCGGAGAGCCCCGGCATATGTACGTCCAGAAAGCAGATATCCGGCTGCAGGCTTTGAAATTGCGCCAGGGCCTCGCGGCCGTTGCGCGCTTCGGCCACCACCTCAAGCTCGGGCCACAGAGTGGCCAGCTGGCGGCGGAGGGACTGGCGCAGCAGTGGCTCGTCTTCGGCGATCAGGGCTTTTGCGTTGGTCACTGGGCCTCCTGTGCGGGAAATTCCATTTCCGCCAGCAGTCCCTGAGGTTCCAATGCGATGAGCCGCAATGACGCCTGGTCGCCGAAGGTCAATCGCAAGCGCTCGCGCAGGGTCGCCAGCCCAGTGCCGAGTCCTTCGGCTCCCGACTCTATGCCCGCGCCGGTATCGGCGACCTGCACCAGGCAGCGCCCATCGACCAGTCGCAGGCGCACGTCGATACGGCCGCCCGCCTCGCTCGGGTCTATGCCGTGGCGCACCGCATTTTCCACCAGTGTCAGCAGCGCCATGGGTGGGCAGTGCATGTTCTTCACCGGTGTATCGGCGGCGACGGCATACTGCAGCCGGTCCGGAATGCGCATCTGCATCAGCTCCAGGTAGGCCCGCACCAGGGACAATTCCCGGTCGAAACTGCTCTCCACCTGTTCGCGGCCCGGCACCGCCGCGCGCAGGTAGGCGATCAGACTGTCCAGCAGTGCCGGTGCCCGCGGCGATGCGGATTCCACCAGTTCGCGGACATTGGCCAGGGTGTTGAACAGGAAATGCGGTGTCACCTGTGCCTGCAACAGGCGCAGCCGGGCATCCAGTGCCTGGCGCTCCAGTTCGCCGCGCTCGCGCTCAAAGGCGCGGGCCTGGTTGCGCACCGCCGCATCCCGTTGGCGCAACAGGGCCGCCATAGCGATCCAGGGCGCGGTCAGCAGCCCACCGATAGTCAGCATCGCAAAGCCGCCCGCCCGGTGGTGATCCTGCCAGAAGGGCGGGGCGCCCGGCTCAGTGGAGCCCACGTAAATAGCCCACAGGGATATCGGGATTGAGGCGCTGACCCCCAGTACTTGCAGCACCCAGCGGGGCATCCGGCGGGGTTCCCGCGGCCATCTCTCCAGCACGCTGAATACTAGCAGGGCCACCAGCCCGGCCGACAGGATACGCAGCAGCAGGCTCGGGTATGAACTCTGCCAGGTCAGGCCCAGTGGCAGGCTCCAGATCAGCGACGCGATCAGCACGGTGCGCAGCCGGCGCCAGCTGGGCAGCAATAAGGAGGGGAATGAGAGGACTTGGCTGTTGCTCATGGGCGCAGCAGGTTTTGTTTTGCCGGTATTCTCACATATTCCGCCGGTCCCTGCGATTTGTGGTCAGTGAAACCCCCGAAGCGGGCGCTCCCACTTGTCGCTTCTTCCACCGTAATAGCAATGCATCCCCAGAGCATAGTGCCCGACATAGGCAAGCCGCTTCTCCTGGTCAGACAGCGTGGCTGCCCATAGCGGTTGCAGAGTGGAAGCGATTGATGGGGATGAGGAGGCTGTAGATGTTTTGGAAGTCAGTCTGCTGTTGAATCGATTTTGACCGGAATGAATAACGCCCTAATTTTAGTCTGTGTTGGGACAGGCTCGCCGCTTTTATTTTTGATGGACGAAATCACTCAGTTTTGCCAAATACCCAGGGATTAATGTGGCACACGGATCTGGCGCCCCCGGGCCGGAGTTCGATGCGAATCCCTGAAGTCAGGTACTTCGCATATTTGCGCAGGTTTTCAGGGGCGGCAAACCTATGGGTCAGGGGTTCACTATTGGATTTCCAGGTTAATAAATCACTTGACTAGAAAAAGAATGATCTCTTGGTAATCCACTGGCACTCATCGCAACTTAAGGTATGGGAGTAGTACCTTTATATCTGTAAAGCCAGATTCAATTTTTTCCAGATTCTTCTGCAAATAGTCTCCCCATAAGTGGTGGTGCTAGGAGGCAGCTCCCACTTGTAGCGCCTGAAAACTGCATATGGTGTTCTGCGTTGCCTGGCGCTATGCTTGGACGGATGAACAGCCCCTCTTCAGAACGTCGATTGAGTGAGATAATCCGCGCCATAGGTAGCAATGATTTTTTCCCCAGGCTGCTGGCGTGGCTGGGGATCGACACCCTGGCGAGTGATCCGCTAGCGTTGCTTTACCAGCCTGATCAGCGGCCACTTGTGTTGTATCACAATTACGGTGAAGCCTCCTATCAACATCATGTGCGCGATTATATAGATACCGGCATCTACGTACTGGATCCCTTTTATCGGGCCAGTGTCGAACAGCAAAGGCAGGGGATCGCAATGCTGAGCGATGTGGCCCCCGACGAATTCGAGCAAACCGAGTTTTTCACCCGCTACTATTTACCGCTGAAGCTGCACCATGAAATCACTATTCAGGTGCCTTTGTGCGAACAGAATTTTTTGCATTTGTCGCTGGATGCGAACGAAGGGTCCGAGGACGCTTGTCACAATGTATTGGCTGCCAGGTTGGATATTTTGACGGCACTGCTGTTCCAGCACGGACAACTGCAACTTCAGGCACTTGGATCCCAACAATTCGTAGCCCAGAGTGTGCAGCAGGCATTGAACAACTTTGGCAGCAGCCTGCTCACACCGAAAGAACAGGAGCTGGTTCGATTGATGTTACAGGGGCATTCCAATCAATCGGCCGCCGAGCGTTTGCATGTGGCCCACTCTACCGTAAAGAGTCATCGCAAGAGTATCTACCAGAAACTGGATATCACCAATCAATCGGAACTGTTTTATTTGTTCCTGGACTCATTGCCCCATCTCTCGGCGGACGCGCCGGACCCCCTGAGTCAGTATCTGGCCCCTGCCGGCCCTCCTCCGAAAGGGGGATAGGGGAAGACAGCACCTTTGATTAAACTGAGGTTTTTCGTCCTTGTAATCAGAGGTAGTCATGCCCCTCCCCACCGATTTTGCGATCACCCGTAATTCTCTGAAGGGTAGTGATGTCGAACCCACCTATGCCGGGGTTTTGAGCTTTTTACGCCGTAACTACAGTCGCAATCTCGACGGTGTGGATGTGGCCGTTACAGGTATCCCCTACGATCTGGCGGTTTCCAATCGCTCCGGCGCGCGCCTGGGGCCGAGAGCAATTCGCGCGGCATCGAGCAATCTGGCCTGGGGTTCGGTCAATCACTGGGGCTTTGATCCCTTTGATAATCTCGCCGTGGTGGACTACGGCGATTGCGGTTTCGACAGTAGTTGCCCACAGGAAATTCCGGGGATTATCGAAAACCATATCGCGCAAATTCTGCAGCAGGACACAGCGACACTGGCACTGGGCGGCGATCATTTTATCAGCTACCCGATCATCAAAGCCTATGCGAAGAAGTTTGGTCCACTGTCGCTGATTCACTTCGATGCCCACTACGACACCTGGAATGACAGTAAAGGCACCATCGATCATGGCACCATGTTCTATCACGCGGTACAGGAGGGGCTGGTGGACCCATCGCGTTCTATCCAAATTGGTATGCGCACCAGTATCGATGACACTATCGGCTTCCAGGTGCTGGACGCGCACTGGGTTCACAGCAATGGCGTGGATGCAGTAGTGGAGGCCATTCGCGCGCGTATCGGTGATCACCCCAGCTACCTTACCTTTGATATTGACTGTCTCGACCCCTGTTACGCGCCGGGTACCGGTACACCGGTTGTCGGCGGACTGAGCAGTTATCAGGCGCAGCGTATTTTACGGGGACTGGAAGGTATTAATCTGGTGGGTATGGATCAGGTGGAAGTGGCGCCCGCTTACGACCATGCGGAAATTACCGCACTGGCAGCGGCGAGTCTGGCCCTGGATATGCTCTGCCTTTACAGCAGTGCCAGACGCTCCGGCCGATAACCCTCTCTTTAATTTCCTCTTTTTGGGCCGGTTTCTGTCGCCGGCCTGCGGCAAATCCTTGTGCCGCAGGGTTAATATCAGTCACGCCTGATACAGCCGGGAAAACTGCACAACATTTCAAACATCAGGTTGGCGGCCAGCAGGGAGGTGTTGCCGCTGGTATCGTAGGGAGGGGATACCTCCACCAGGTCCGCGCCCACCAGATTGGTGCCCCAGCAGCCGCGAATAATTTCCAGCCCCTGGGAGGCTGTCAGACCTGCCGGTTCCGGTGTTCCTGTTCCCGGTGCCACTGAGGGATCCAGACCATCGATATCAAACGACAAATAGACAGGGGTGTCTTTGCCAATGCGCTGGCGGACTTCGGCCATCAATGGCTCCAGGGATTTGTACCAGCACTCTTCAGCCTGGACCACCCGCACACCCTGGTTGCGTGACCAGTCGAAATCTTCGGCGCTATAGCCGGTGGCACGCAAACCGATTTGAACCATTTTGTTGCCGTCCACCAGGCCCTCCTCCAGCGCACGGCGGAAGATGGTGCCATGACATTCCTTCTCCCCGAACATGTGATCGTTGATGTCCGCATGGGCGTCCACGTGAATCAGCGCCATGGTGCCGTGCTTTTTATGCAGTGCGCGCAATATCGGCAGCGCTATGGTGTGATCGCCGCCGACAGTGACCGGCTTGATATCGTGAGCCACCACCTGGTCATAGTAGTCTTCGATAATGCGAATCGACTCTTTCAGGTTGAAAGTATTTAACGGCACATCACCCAGATCGGCAATCTGAAAGCTGTCAAAGGGTGCTGCACGGGTGGCCATTCCATAGGGGCGCACCAATACGGATTCGTTGCGCACACTGCGCGGACCAAAGCGGGTTCCACTGCGGTTGCTGGTACCAATATCCAGGGGGACACCGATGATGGCGATATCCAGGTTGTCAGACAGGGAGGCTGACGGCAGTCGAAACATGGTGCCCGGGCCGCCAAAGCGCGGCATCTGGTTGCCGCCCAGGGGCTGATTAAACGGTTGGTTCATAATGCTTCCGTTTGCTCACTAACTCTAACAGACTGATATTAGACGGGTTGCTCGACAGGATGCTGAATGGCCTTGATTTCAAGAAACTCTTCGATGCCCAGTGGGGAAAACTCACGACCATTGCCGGATTGCTTGTAGCCCCCGAAAGGCACCTGGCAATCGAAAACCGCGCCATTTAGATAACACTGGCCGGCCCTGATCTGTTTGGCGATAGACAGCGCCTCGCTGTCACTGCCGGCGAATACCCCGGAAGATAGCCCATATGGCGTATCGTTGGCAATCGCCACGGCCTCATCGATATCGGTATAGGGGATCATACACAATACCGGGCCGAAGATTTCCTCCTGGGCAATGGCCATTCCATTGTGAACGTCGGCGAAGATCGTGGGTTGAATATAGTATCCCGCTCCATCCACCTGTGCGGCCTCGCCCCCGCAAACCAGTCTCGCGCCCTCCTGGCGACCAAGCTGGATATACTCGAGCACGCGCTGCTGTTGCTGCCGGGAGCTCAATGGCCCCATGAACGCCTGGTCGCCATACCCCAACAACAGCGACTCGGCAATCTGTTTCGCTGTGGCCACGGCTTCCTGGTAGGACCCGGAGGGCACCAGCATGCGGGTTAACGCAGTGCAGGTCTGGCCGCTGTTGAGCATCACATCCTCCACCCCGTAGCGCACTGCTGTTTTAAGATCCGCGCTGGCGGTGATAATAAACGGTGACTTGCCGCCCAGCTCCTGGGTGACGCGTTTGACCGTAGGTGCAGCGGCTTTGGCAACCTCTACACCCGCACGGGTGGAACCGGTGAAGGATATAACGTCGAGGTCCGGGTGTTGACTCAAATGGGCACCCACATTCTGACCCTTACCCGGTACCAGATTGAATACGCCAGCGGGCAGTCCGGCCTCCAGCAGAATTTCCGCCATCATATAATCCTGCAAGGGGGTCTGCTCAGACGGCTTAACCACCATAGTGCACCCGGCCGCGAGCGCGGCCCCCACCTTGCCCACAAACTGGTGTAGAGGATAATTCCAGGGATTGATAAAACCGCAGACCCCGGCGGCTTCCCGAACCACAATGGCGTTGTGCATGGGCTCTTCCCAGGCCACCGCGTCCATATGCCGGGCGAACGCACCCATGGCCTGGATGCTACCTTCGATCTGCAACCATTTAGCCACCTTCAGGGGACAGCCCATACTGTCGGACACCACCTGCGCCAATTGGTCGGCGCGGGCTTGCATGGCCTCCGCGATGGTAACCAACAGCTGTTGTCGATAGGCCACGCTGGTAATCGACCAGGCCGGGAATGCCGCTTTAGCGGCGGCCACGGCTCTATCCACATCACCGTTTGTCGCCGAAGGCACTCGAGCCACCAGCGTTTCCCTGGCGGGATTGATGACTTCCAGCCATTCGTCGCCGTCGGAGGCTACCCATTGGCCGTCAATAAAAAGCTTGTCGAGATGATTCACTGCCAGATCCCTACAACTGATAACCTTCCCGCCCAAGCTCCGCCACGGTTGCCTCAATACTGGAACGCAGGGTGTCGACAATAAAATCGATCTCGTCGCGGGTCAGATCCAACGGCGGCGACATGACATTCAGGTGGACAATCGGCCGGACAATCAGACCCTTGGTGTCGGCGATGTTGGAAATACATTTGCCGATGTCCAGCTCTTCCGGGAAAAGTTCGCAGGTTTCCTTGTTGGCCACAAATTCCACACACCACATAAAACCGCGACCGCGCACATCGCCCACTATGGGAAGATCCAGTAGGGATTTCAGGCGTTTCTCGAAGTAGGGTGCCAGCTGAGACACATTGCCGGCCAGATTTTCACGCTCCAGGATTTCAATATTTTTCAGGGCCGCAGCACAGGCAACCGGGTGACCTGAATAGGTGAAGCCATGGGCGAAGCAACGCCCGTGCCCCTCTTCACTGATAACCTGGTGAATCCTGTCGGAATAGATGGTTGCACCCAGCGGTTGATAACCGGAAGTGAGGCCCTTGGCGCAGATAATGATGTCCGGCTGAATACCGAATGCGTCTTGCGAGGCAAACCAGTGGCCCAGGCGGCCAAAGGCGGTCACCACTTCATCGGAGACATAGAGGATGTCGTATTTTTTGCAAAGCTCCCAGGTGCGTTGGTGATACCCCTGTGGTGGCACAATCACGCCACCGGCACCTAGTATGGGTTCGGCGAAAAAAGCGGCGACTTTGTCTGCACCACCCAATTCAGTGATTTTGTCTTCCAGCTCCTGAATCAGACCGTCGAGAAACTCCGCTTCGGTTTTACCACTGGTATCACCGTAAAACTTCGGTGCCGAAACGTGATGAATAGTATCGGTTATGTAGTCGAATTCCGGTGGATGGTCCCCTGCTTTGCCACCGATGGACATAGCCGCGAAGGTGGAACCATGGTAGGCCGACTTGCGGGAAATAATGTGCTTTTTGTGGTGCTTGCCGCGGCAGTTCTGGTAGTAGTGAATCAGGCGGAAAGCTGTGTCCACGGCGGTGGAACCGCCGCAGCTGTAAAAAACATGGTCCAGATCACCCGGGGCCAGTGAGGCAAGCTTTTCTGCCAGCAGGGTCGCCGGCACATTGGTCAGATCCACAAACGGGCTGGAATAGGACATCCGGCGAACCTGTTCCGCAATGGCCTCTGCCATTTCTTCGCGACCCGTGCCGATGTTGTTGCACCAGAGGCCCCCGACCGCATCCAGATAACGGTTGTTGTCAGTATCGTAAATATAACAGCCTTCCGCGCGCCCTATGGGGAGGGCGCCCTGGTGGTTATACACATCAAACACCGTCCAGGGATGAGTGAAGTGCGCCTTGTCTTTCTCCACTAATTCTTTGGTGTTGTAATCACTCATAATATCTCTCTGAGCTTTTAAATCATGGCAACCAGTATGGAGGTCTTTCGGTTGTGGAGGTATCCCACTTAAAGGGGAGCATCAGGGTGGTTGGATTCCAGAAAAGGGCGACCCGGGCCGCCCCACAATCTCCACTGTAATTAACCCCGCTGTTTATTTGCCTGCCTGCCGGGTTAATGGCTTGTGGGTCCAATTAAAAGAAGCTGTATTTAACACTTGCCCCATAGGTGGTTGGCTGCTGGCGATAGACCGTGCGACCCGCAAAACCGGTGAAGGCATAAGTCACAGAATCATTGTCCTGGAGGTTACGCCCCCAGAGACTAAAGCTCAGGTCTTCATCCACATGAATCAGGGAAACACGCACACCCAGGTCTTCAACTGGTCCGTACTCGGCGTTGCTGTCAGCCAGTTGAGCAAACTGGCTGTCGGCCCAACTGTAGCTGGTTTGCAGACGCAGGCTCCAATCGCTGCTCACCGGTGTTTCGTAAGCCACTAAACCATTGTAGCTCCACTCCGGAGCCTGCGACAGCGGAGTACCGGCGGTTAATCCGGCACCCAGCGCATCGATAAAACCTGTGCTGTTGACAATCGCCATATCGTTCACACTCGGGTCGGGATTGATACCGCGCAGCTCATCGATTCCCGGTGCTTTGGTCACTTCGGCATCCAGGTAGGCGACGCCCGCCTGGATGGTGAGGGAATCCGTAGGCAACCAGTGGATGTCCAGCTCAAAACCGCGGGTTTCGGATTCCGGAATGCTGGCCAGGGTGGTATCCAATACCGGTACACCCAGCAGCTCACTGAATTCATCGGAGGTGAAGGTAAACAGGGACTGACGATTTTCGTATTCCAGCATAAACACAGCGCCGTTGAGCTGTAGGCTGCTGTCGAACAGGCTCCACTTAAAGCCCGCCTCGTAAGCCAGCACATCTTCCGGCTCGATGTAGCTCCAGGCATCGCTGTCCACTACCGCGGCCCCATAGTAGACGCCGCTTTTATAGCTGGTGGAAACACTGCCGTAGACCATCAGATTGTCAGTGGCGTCCCAGTCCAGGCCGATTTTTCCGGTAAGTGCGTCTTCGTCGTGGCTTTCGTCCAGTGAAACAATGGGAAAAATCTCCCCAAAGCTGAGGTTGGTGTCCTCACCTTTAAAAGCGCGCTGGTCATAGGAGTAGCGCAGGCCCACAATCAGGCTTGTGGTATCGGTAATACTGGTTTCAGTGTGCAGGTAGAAGCCGTAGGAATCGGTTTCCTGTTCATAGTCGGAAATAAACTGGTCCAGCTCAAAGGCACTGATATCTGCCGGATTGAGCACACCATTGGCTACGGAGTCGGTGACCAGGAAGGAGTCATCGAAGATATCGACGGCATCAACCAGCTCGTTGGAAATATTCACGCCAGCCACCCAGGTAAAACCCCCGCTGCTATTGGACACCAGGCGAAATTCCTGTGCCCATTGAGCCAGGTCGTTATCCTGCAGCAGAGTGGTGGTGGAGGCGGCTGTGCCATCGTAATTGTCCACGATGTCCCGGCGGTAGCTGTCCCAGGAACTGATAGACACAAAGTCGAAATACTCGAAACTGTAGTTCAGGGTCAGCGCTATGCCACTGCCTCTCTCGTCGCGATCCACGTCCAGGTTGCCAACACTGACTTTGCGCGGATCATCGGGGGAATTAAGCACATTAAAATCCGGCAGCAGCAGGGCATCCCCAATACCTTCGCTGTCGGGAGACAAGGGTTTGGATTTGTCCTGGTTGTAGTAGACGCGCAGATTTCCATCGCCGTTATCACCAAAGTCGAAACCCAGCTGTCCGCGAATGGCAAACCGATCCTGCAGGCCAAATTCCTCCCCGGTCACCTCGTCCTGCTGCCAGCCGTCCTGGGATTTGACATAGTTGATGCTGAGACGGCCGCGAACACTGTCGCTCAGAGCGTTGGACACTGCGGAGGTGACTTCCAGCGTATTGAAGCTGCTGTAATCCGCTTCCAGGTAGGCTTCCAATGTATCTGTGGGTTTATTGGTAATAAAGTTGATGGCACCGCCGGTGGTGTTTTTACCGTAGAGGGTACCCTGCGGGCCTTTGAGAACTTCAACCCGCTGGATATCAAACAGTTGCCCACCCAGGTAAGCGGGGCTGCTGGCAAAGACTTCATCCGTATAGACGCCTACACCGCTGGAATTGTTTGCACTGAAGTCGTCGAGCCCTATACCGCGTATTGCGAATATAGGTGTTCCCCCGGAGGTGGAGTTTACTGCAACCAGGCCCGGTGTCTGGCCACCCAGGTCCACAGCAGAATCAATACCCGCCTGTTGCAACTGATCGCCGGAAAACGCACTGGCGGAAACCCCTATGTCATTGACAGACTCAGCCCGTTTTTGGGCGGTGACCATGACCTCTTCAATTTGGGCGGCCAGGACGGATGGGGAACAGATGGCCAGAGCGGTGCTGACCGCTGCCAGGTTGTAACGCGGGTTCATATTCTTCTCCTTAAAACCTGAATTTTTGTTTATTGGCCGATTTTCCCGCTGGAAAAACGCTAGCAGATGAATTGAAAAGCCCAGGCCCTGCTGTCACCGGAAATCAGCCGGTAGGGGTCTGGGGAATCAGTCAATTGCACCTGGTCGAAGTTGTTTTTTTCCCGTGACATCCAATTAGACTTGGAGGCGCTTCTTGCTCACCAGGTTAATCATTGCTATGGTTTTTTCGTTTTGCTGACTATTACAGCTTTCCCACTTTCTGTAGATCCCCCAAAGGGGGGACATCCTGGAGCTGACTTTTGCCCATCCTCGACGCAGCCTGGTCTCGAACCCTGGCCGGCATCATCGATAAGGATTTCAATAACGAAGCCATCGGCGAACTGCTCAGGGAATTGGAACAACTGCTGGACAGCAGTCCCGGTATGGTGCTGCGTTATCCCAAGGGTCGGGGCGCCCAGGTGACTCACGATCGATTACAGGCGGATGAGAACAGGTCCCACCATGTTGCCCTTTATGAGAACGCGGCCTATGTCCTCGATCCCTACTACCGTTCGGCCATTGATCGGGGGGTTGAAGGGGTATTCAGTCTCAGCGATGTGGCGCCAGCCGGATTTGAACAATCGGAATACTTCAGTCTCTATTACCAGCAAACCGGCCTGATCGACGAGATTTGTTATCTGTTTAAAGACAGTCAGGGCACGCTGGTCAGCGTTTCACTGGCCCGTCGCCAGAGCACCCGGGTTTTCTCCGCTGCGGATTTGCGAAACCTGAAAACTATCGAGCCGGTTGTTCGTAGTATTTTGTTGCGGTGGTCGCAGGCCCAGAGTCACGACAACAATAATTTTGAGGAACATCTGGACCAGGCTCTGCAGAATTTCGGCCAATCCATCCTGACGCCAAAGGAGTGCGACATTGTTTACCTCCTGCTGCATGGACATTCAATGAGGTCCGTTGCGCAAAAGCTCGACAACAGTCAGGAGACCATCAAACACCACCGCAAAAACATTTACCAAAAACTGGATATCAGCTCTCAGTCGGAGCTGTTCTATCTCTTTATCGACTCTGTCCGCACCAACGCGGGGCACAGGGGCACGGATCCGCTGGAACACTACTTTCAGGCATAGGGCTTAGGCTTCCAACTCCCCTGTTGGGGGGATGGGTTTCGTTGCCGGTTTCTGGCACTGTCAGCCCCTGGTAGTGAAAATATTGGCCGGAACAGCAACGTCTGCTGCCACTGCCGGTACTGCGCCGCAAGAATTAGATCAATAACCCCAGAGCCCGCTATGTCTGATGTCGCGTCTGTCTCAACCACGGGTGATCTATCCACCCAGGCCATTTTTGATCGGCCCAGGACCATCACCGCGGCGGTGGTCATCAGTATCGTGGGGAACGCCGTGTTTATCGGTATGCCCATGCTGGTGGGCGCCATGGCGGAATCTTTGGGGTTTGATGAGCAGCAGCTGGGCTGGCTGGCATCGGCGGATCTGTTCGGGATTTTTGTCGCTTCGATTACCACATCGCTGCTGCTGACCCGTATCAATCGACAGTGGATGGCGCTGTTTGGAATAGCACTGGCCATCGCCAACAATTATCTGTCGACCACTATTACGGATTTCGAGTCGCTGATAGTCGTGCGGGTTCTGTCGGGCATCGGCGGTGGAGTCTGTTACGCCCTGGGTGTGGCAACTCTGGCGGGGTCCCACCACACGGGTCGCAACTACAGTATTCTGTTGTTTGCGCTGGTGGCGGTGAACGCTATTGAACTTTACACCTTTCCATCCATTTCCGACCGCTGGGGTGTAAATGGAATCTTTCTGTTTTTCTGTGCGGCCTTTGCTCTGGTGGCCGCCTTTGTTCAGTGGTTGCCCGCTCGCGGCATAGAAACAGCGGCAGGGGGAGAGGAAGTCGCGGCTACCGACTCCGGCGCCTTACTGTACCTGCCGCGCTGGGTTCCCTGGGTGTGCCTGGCGGCCGTCTCGGCGGTGTATATCAACGTCGGTGCATTTTGGGCATTTATCGAACGGGCTGGTGTCGACGCCAATCTCAGCGACGATTTTATCGCCAACACCCTGGCACTGGGCACTTTGTTCACTCTGAGTGGTTGTGCCATTGCCACCTGGCTTAGCAATCGCTACGGCCAGTCGAAGCCCCTGCTGTGGGCACTGGCGATCATGACCGTACTGCTGGTGGGATTGGCCCTCGATATCAATCCCGTTTCTTATGTGATTGGTGCCACGCTGTTTAATTTTATGTGGCTGTTTATCGACATCTTCCAGTTGGGCACGCTTGGCAATATCGATCACAGTGGCCGCTATGCGGCGCTGGTTCCGGCCGCACAGGGGCTGACGCAATCCGTTGCGCCAGCCGTTGCCGGTTATATTCTGGTGAGCGGATCGGGGTATGGCGGTGTCATGCTGCTGTGTGCATTCGGGACATCGCTCGCCTGGGTTTGCTATCGCCTGGTTTATCGAACCCTGAGACAGGCGACACCAGACGTTGCCGATGCCAGCTGAGGAAAAGCGGGGCGGGCCCTAGCCCCTATTTACCTTTTAGTCACCAGGCAACCCAATAAATAGCTGGTCCCCTCAGGCAAGCTGTTGCCGCTGCTTTCTGCGCAGGATCAGGGCATCCCCTGTGTACAGCGCCAGGCCGAGCCAGACGAAGGTGAAGGTCAGCAGCAGGTTGTGGTCGAACGGCTCGTGAAACAGTGTCACCGCCACCAGCAGTTGCAGAGTGGGGGCGATATATTGCAAAAATCCCACCGTCGACAGGTTCAGTCGCCGCGCGGCAATATTAAACAGCAGTAGCGGTGTCAGGGTGACGGGGCCGGCCAACAACAGCAGGCTGTTCAGCTGCCAGCTGTTGTTAAGGGGGTTGCTGCTGGGACTGCCGCTCCAGATCAGGTAGGCCAGGGCCAGCGGCAGTATATAGATGGTCTCCACCGCGAGGCCGGTGAGACTGTCCACCGGTGCGCGTTTGCGTACCAGGCCGTAAAAGCCGAACGTCAGTGCCAGGAACAGCGCCACCACCGGCAGTCGGCCGAACTGCAGCAGATACCAGCCGATACCGGTGGCCGCCAGCGCCACGGCGATCCACTGCAGGCGGCGCAGCCGCTCCCCCAGCACCAGCACTCCCAACAGCACATTGATCAGCGGGTTGATGTAATAACCGAGGCTGGCATCGAGCAAATGGTCGTTGGTGATGGCCCAGATAAATACCAGCCAGTTGCTGCCGATCAGCAGGGCGGACAGTGCCATTGTGCGCATCTTGTGCCTGTCCCCCAGGACACTGCGCAAACCCCGCAACTTGCCCATCAGCGCCATGATGATCAGTGCCAGCGCCAGTGCCCAGATACTGCGGTGGGCGAGCAGTTCGGTAGCGGGGATGTCGGCGAACAGCTTGAAGTACAGCGGCGCCAGCCCCCAGAAAAGAAAGGCGGAAATGCCGGCAAGCAGGCCGGTGGCGTAATCGTCTCTATTGTTCACGGTAACTCGCAGATCGGAGCGGGGGGAGGTGGCACCGGGCGTCGGTTAAACAGCCCGGTGCTGATGTCGCCAATTTTACCGCAATAACCGCGGTGATGTCAGCCGGATCCCACCGTCAGAACAATACGCGGCAGCGCAGGGTGCCGGGAATATTCTTCAGTTTCTCCAGCGCCAGGTCGGAATATTCAGCGTCCACGTCGATGACCACATAGCCGAGGGTTTCGTTGGTTTGCAGATACTGGGCGGAGATGTTGATGTTGTTCTCCGAGAACACCTGGTTGATGGCGCCCAGCACACCGGGCACATTTTTATGAATATGCAGCAACCGGTGCACCCCGGCGTGGCCCGGCAGCGCCACTTCGGGAAAATTCACCGAGCTGGTGGTGGTGCCATTGTCGGAATACAGTGCCAGCTTGTCGGCCACCTCGGTACCAATATTTTCCTGTGCCTCCACGGTGGAGCCTCCGATGTGCGGCGTCAGCAGCGCATTGTCGATACCGCGCAGGGGCGAGCGGAATTCCTCGTCGTTGCCCCGCGGCTCCAGGGGGAACACATCGATGGCGGCGCCGGCGAGATGACCGCTTTCCAGCGCAGCCGCCAGCGCGTCTATATCCACCACTGTGCCGCGGGAGGCGTTCAGCAGTATGGCACCGGGTTTCATACGCTGCAGCTGGGCCTCGCCCATCATCATCTTTGTGGAGGGCAGTTCCGGCACGTGCAGGCTCACCACGTCGGCCTGTGCCAGCAGCTCGTCCAGGGAAGCCAACTGGTGGGCGTTGCCCAGAGGCAGCTTGGTGATCACATCGAAAAACACCACCCGCATCCCTATGGCCTCGGCCATCACTGACAACTGCGAGCCGATGGCGCCGTAGCCGATGATACCCAGGGTTTTGCCGCGGGCCTCGTAGGCGCCGGCGGCGGACTTGAGCCAGCCGCCGCGATGGCACACGGCATTCTTTGAGGGTATGCCGCGCAGCAGCAGTATGGTCTCGGCGATGATCAGTTCCGCCACGCTGCGGGTATTGGAATAGGGCGCATTGAAAACGGCGATTCCCAGCTCCGTGGCTGCCTTCAGGTCCACCTGGTTGGTGCCGATACAGAAGCAGCCGACGCCGATCAGTTTGGGGGCGCGCTCCAGAATTTTGCGGGTCAGCTGCGTGCGGGACCGAATACCGATAAAGTGTGCGTCCGCCACCTGCTCCAGCAGCTCGTCTTCCGGCAGTGACGTTTTCAGATGGGTCACATTGGTGTAGCCGCGCGAGCCCAACAGGTCGATGGCGGACTGGTGTACGCCCTCCAGCAACAGAATACGGATCTTGTCTTTTTGCAATGAGATCTGCGCAGCCATATAAACTCTCTTGACCATGGGTAATGGGATGCGATAGAGAAGACCGGGAATCCGGCGAGGGCGCGATCATACCACATGCGGCCTAAAAAGCTTTAAGCGAAATGTCTATCCTAAGGGGGTTTCCATGTATCGCCACAGATTCACCTGCGGTACCGCCTGTGAGCCGGCGGTACCGGGCAAGATCGTCTGCGTCGGCCGCAACTACGCCGCCCACGCCGCCGAGCTGGACAACCCGGTACCGGAGGAGCCGCTGCTGTTTATCAAGCCCGCCACCGCCGCGGTGGATATAGAGGAGCCCATTCACCTGCCGGTAGGTCGCGGGGACTGTCACTTCGAGGGGGAGCTGGCGCTGCTGATCGGCCGGCAGCTGAGCGGTGCCAACAGCGCCGACGTGCCCGCGGCCATCGCCGGGCTGGGACTGGCGCTGGACCTGACCCTGCGGGATCTGCAGACAGAGCTGAAGCGGGCCGGTCACCCCTGGGAAAAGGCCAAAGGGTTTGACGGCGCCTGCCCAGTGTCGCCCTTCCTGAAGCTCGACTGGCTGCCGGACTGGGACAACCTCAGTTTTTCCCTGTGGCTGAACGATGCGCTGCGCCAGCGGGGCAAGACCGGGCATATGCTTACGCCGATGCTGGATCTGGTGGCCTATATCAGCGGCTACTTCACCCTGATGCCCGGGGACCTTGTGCTCACCGGAACACCCGCCGGCGTGGGCACCCTGCACAGCGGCGACCGGCTGGCGATGCAACTGGAGGAGGACTGGCTGCGAATCCAGACCCATGTTGCCTGACTCTTGTTGCTGCAGGGTGGCGAAGACGCGGGGCCAATCGTATTGTCGCCACTGGCGCTCGGCACTATGATGCCGCCAGCCTGCGGCAACAGTGCGCCGACAGGCCCCAGGCCCAGTGGAGACAAGCGATGACCGATCCAAACCCCACCACCACAGTCCGCGTCCTCACCACCGGCGGTACCATCGAGAAGAGCTACTGCGAGGAGGAGGGTACCCTCAAGAATCGCGCCTCCATTATTCGCGAGGGCCTGATTGCCGGCCTGCGCCTGCCCTACACCCGCCTGGAGCTGGACAGCATCCTCAACAAGGATTCCCTGGAGATGGACGACAGTGACCGGGCCCTGATCGCCGATGCGATTCAGGCCACCGCCGGGCACGGAGACCCCATCGTCGTACTGCACGGTACCGATACCATGTCCAACTCCGCTGAATACTGCTATCGCAAGCTGGGTACCCTGCCGGTGCCGGTGGTTTTTACCGGGGCCATGAAACCCATGGGGTTTATCGACTCCGACGCCCGGCAGAATGTGATAGAGGCGCTGTTGGCGGCGCGACTGATGGCGCCCGGCTTCTATATCGCCTTCCACAACCGCGTCTTCCCCATTCCCGGCGCGCGCAAGAATCGTGACGAGGGCACTTTCGAGGCCCTCGATCCGGGCAGTGAATCCTAGGCCGCCTTTTGATTTGTGATCACATTTTAGGTATAAACCAAATAAATCTTCAGTTTCTATCGAGGTGAGCCATGTCAGAACACCACAAGACCCCGACAACCCTGCAGGAGTGGCTGGCCCTCGCGGACACCCTGGAGATAGAGGGGCGCGCTTTCATCAACGGCGCCTACGTCGATGCCCTGTCCGGCAGCACCCGGGCAACCTATAGCCCCGCCGATGGGCGCGAGCTGGCGCAGGTGGCCAGCTGTGGCCCCAAGGATGCCGAGGTGGCGGTGAAAGTGGCGCGCGAGACTTTCGAATCCGGTGTCTGGTCCCATATGCCGCCCATGGCGCGCAAGAAGATTCTGGTGCGTTTTGCCGAACTGATTGAAGAAAACCGGGTGGAGATAGCCCTGCTGGAGAGCCTGGACGCGGGCAAGCCCATCAGCGACACCATGAGTGTCGATGTGCCGGGCGCGGCGACCACCATCCGCTGGAGCGGTGAGGCCATCGACAAGATCTACGACGAAGTCGCACCCACAGGTCCCGCTGAACTGGGTCTGGTCACCCGCATGCCCCTGGGGGTGGTGGCCGCCATAGTGCCCTGGAACTTCCCCCTGTCCACAACCGCCTGGAAACTGGGCCCGGCACTGGCCAGCGGCAACAGCGTGATTCTCAAGCCCGCCTCCAGTACGCCATTGACCGCCATCAAACTGGCGGGCCTCGCGCGGGAGGCCGGTCTGCCGGACGGCGTGTTGAACGTGCTTCCGGGACCCGGCAGCAGCCTCGGCAAGGCCCTGGGTCTGCACATGGACATCGACTGCCTCACTTTCACCGGCTCCACCGAGGTGGGTAAAACCCTCACCGAATACTCCGGCCAGTCCAACCTCAAGCGCACCTTCCTGGAGCTGGGGGGCAAGAGCCCCAACATCGTATTTGCCGATGCGGACCTGGACAAGGCGGCGGAAGCGGCGGCCCTGGCGATTTTCTACAACCAGGGCGAGACCTGCACCGCCGGTTCCCGCCTGCTGGTGGAAAAATCCATCGCCGGGGAATTTATCGAGAAAGTGAAGCGGGCCAGTGAGCGCTTCGCACCGGGTCACCCACAGGACCCGGCCACGGTTATGGGGGCCCTGATCGACAAGGGCCAGTTTGACACTGTCGAACACTATGTGGCCAAGGGTATCGAAGAGGGTGCGCAACTGGTTTGTGGCGGTGCGGCGGCGGAAGCCGTGGAGGGCGGTCACTACTACCAGCCGACGGTGTTTCGCGGTGTCGACGGCTCCATGACCATCGCCCGGGAGGAGATTTTTGGCCCGGTGCTGGCGGTGATCGAATTCGAAACCGAGGCGGAGGCCCTGGCGATCGCCAATGACTCCATCTACGGCCTGGCCGCCGGGATCTGGACCCAGAACCTGGGCCGCGCCCATCGCCTGGCGCGGGATATTCGCGCCGGTTCCGTGTGGGTGAACAATTACTTTGGCGGTGACATCACAGTTCCCTTTGGCGGCTTCAAACAGTCCGGCAATGGCCGTGACAAATCCCTGCACGCGCTGGACAAGTACTGCGAACTGAAGTCTACTTGGATTGATATTGGCGGTTAACTCACAGCTAGAAAGATCGTTAGAGCAAACTGGTTGCGCACAAGGATGTGTCGTCACCGCCGCCGTACAGCATCACCCTGTTGCTCTTGTATCACCAGGTCAGATTAGCTCAAAGGATGCAACCATCGCCTCGAACTCAGCGAGACTTTCGTTGTAAAAGTGTACTCTTGGTGCCTGAAACATCAATTCGTAAAAGTTCCCGTCTTTGATAAAGCCGTAGGCGAGCACATTAAAGGTGACTCCCTGGGGGTTCGCGAAGTTGAGTTCCATGCGAAACGCTGGCTCCCCAGCTACTGTGGCTGGAGTAAGGGATAATTCATTGATGGTGGGCATTTCCAATTGTTTTTCCATACCAGCCCGATAATAGGCCGCCACCTCGGTCACTACGCTGTTTTCGTCGATGCGGGCGTCCATTTCCTTATTGACTTCAGCGAAGCTGTAGCGATCGAATTCAACCCAATTGAGAGTCGGCCAATCCTTACTGATCATGACACGGTTCGAGTCTGCTACATGCTGAGTCCAGCCTTCTGGTACTGAAAGGCGGAAGGACTTTTCACCTTCGATAAATCCTGCCTCCAAAGGTCGCCAGACTTGGCAGGCGGTTAGTCCCACGAGGATCATGGTCATTGTTATAAATTTAAATAAACTTCTCATGACTTGGCCTTTGTTCTAATTGTTTCCAGGTATTGTTTGACAAACGCGCTCTCAGGTGCACTCGGAGCCAACACTAGATAGCGCTCAAAATATTCGGCGGCACCAACAAAATCCTCCTTTTTGTACGCTATGATGCCGAGTGCCCGATACGGAGGAGCATAGTTTGGGTTTCTCTCAATACTTGTCTGATAATATTCCGTGGCTTTTGCAATATCACCTTCCTCATTGCGGAGTCGAAATGCTTCGGCGGCATAAAACACATTCTGTGCGCCGAATTCACGCGCAAATTTATTTTGCTCCGCTAACCCGATCAACGAGCTGTAATTGCCTGAAGACAGCTTGCCATCAAGCACAGACAGCCAGATAGGTCGGATATTATCGGCGTAGATTTGAGGAAGAATGTCCCCCCCCTCTTGCTGCGTTGCGGTCATTTCCCGGTAGCTGGTGATGCGCGCTTTGAGTTTCGGGTGTGAAGAGAAGAAATAGGGGACGGATTCTTCTTCCTGCAATTGTGCCTCTCGATCCAGTGCTTCAAATGCCTTGGCGGCCTCTGAGCCCGCATAACCGCTGTTGAGGTAGCGGGTTAGCCCCTCCTTATCCGCCTCGCGCTCCAGAGAGCGGGAATATCCGGACATACTTCCGTATACAAATAAATGCGCAAACGGAATACCCAGCATTGCTGCCGAAAGGCCTACCCCAGCTGCGACACTATTGGATTGGCGTTGCCTTTCCGAATGCCTGTGGATGAAGTGAATGCCTTCATGTGAAAGTACCGATGCCAGCTGGGCTTCATTTTCCAAAGTGGCTATCAGGCCGCTGTTCACATAAATGTTACCATTTGGTAGTGCAAATGCATTTAAGGCAGTGTCATTGAGGATTTTAACCCGAGAGTTCCCGGCGAATTCTGGAAACAGTCGATCGTATACTGATTGAACATACTGAGTAAGCGCGGGGTCTTGATACACAAGTCCCATCTTCACCAAACCGTGTTCGAACTCGTCAGCGGCATGCCACAAACGTGACGCCCCCTCAGTGTCGGCCTTGATCGGCTTGCCCGCCTCCAGGGGCGCAATGTTCGCGCATCCCACGCTCGCTGCCATTAGTGCAGTACAAATTCCATTTTTGCAGAGTTTTGTATAGTTGCGGTGCACGGTGCTCACCGATCTTCTTCCAGGTCGGCTAAAAACTTATCGTGTCCTGAAAAAGCGGCCTGCAACATACTGCGTGCATCTTGATTGGTGGTTAGCCCATGCGAAGTGCTGAAGGAATGGTTTGACCAAAGCACATCGCCACTGCCCAAGTTAACGAAGCCGACGATGACTTCCGAGTGGCCCATTGGAATTCCCACCCCCATCAAGGCGGCGACACCGGCTGCTACCATGCGTCCGCCAGAGGATTTGACATCCAGACCTGAGACCACCAACGCCGTTTCGGAGCCGGTTTTCTCCTGCAAAAACTGGAGCCCGCTTCCCACAGTGCCATCAACCCGTGACTTTTTATGTTGCCACCCGGAGACAGCCTGTTGTCCCCGCAGCGCTTTGACCACCTCGCGATACACCGCAATATGTTCGTCAAGCGTCAGCTTTTCTTCAGCGTTGAGTTCCGGCATGGCGGCGGAATTGATCTGGACTTCACCATCAAACATCGCGTCTAACTGCGTTTGCAATACCTTTTGGGCCCGCTCGGACCACTCGGGGACTTTTTCCAGGTTTGCGATACCTAATTCGTAGGCACTGGCGTCGACTGGTATAACAATAACGTTATTAAGCACCTGCTTGTCGATTTCTCCATTAGCGACAGAGTAATGGGTCAAGCCACCAAAATTGTGAGCGCAACCACTGATCAGTCCGGCCAGCAAGAGAAAGGCGAATATAATTTTCTTATTCATAAGGGAGCTTTTATGTTTATATTTTTTGTAGGTCAGTCATTATCTTTCATAGAAAATTTCCAAGCAAGCCTGTATATAAGGACTAGTAGTCATATTTTTCAGCCTGTCTAAGCTGTATTTCCTGTCGCATGCTGTTAAGCTTGTGCTGTTGCGACATTTGTCCAAAGTAGAGGGCCAAACTCGGATAGGGACAACCTACTGATTAAACTGTGCAGCCATAGGGGAATCACTATGTCTTCGCGCCTGATTTTTACCCACGAAAATCGTTTGCTGGTCGAGCTTGCCAAGAGCAAGCTCGAAGTTGCCGGTATCCCCGTATTCCTGCGCAACGAATACGCCCAGGGGGCCACCGGTGAGCTGGCACCGCACCAGGCCTGGCCGGAGCTGTGGCTGGAACGGGAGCGGGACTACGAGCGCGCCCAGCAGCTGCTGCGGGACAATGACGACCCAAGCGGGGCGGAATGGGTGTGCCGCGGCTGCGGCGAGCAAAACGGTGCGGCGTTTGACTACTGCTGGAACTGTGGGCAGCCGGCCACAGTGTCGCAAGACCCCGACAACGGATAACAGCTGATCGATAAAGCCCGCCCTGGCTTTTCCCGGCCCGGGTTGGTGGCGCAGGTACGCAAATCCCTTTTTAAATCGCAGATGGAGAATGCATATGGACGTAAAGCGGCATGGACTTTCCGTGGGTATCGAGGGCCGGGGCGAGCACTTTTTCCTGTCCCTGAGTGCACGCGGCAAACTCACCCACGGGGATTACGAGATCATGGTGCCCATGGTAGAGTCGGCCCTGGTTGGCGTTAAACACCCCCAGATCAACGTGCTGGTCGATGCCACCGAACTGGAAGGGTGGGAGGCGCGGGCGGCCTGGGACGACCTGAAATTCGGCCTCAAGCACGGGCGCCAGTTCAAACGAATTGCAGTGGTGGGACATGAGCGCTGGCAGGAAGTCGCCACCAAAGCGGCCTCCTGGTTCATCGGTGGCGAGGCCCGCTTGTTCGAGGATCGGGAGCAGGCCATGGCCTGGCTCGCGGAGGACTCCTAGCAGGTTGTTGAAAAAGGCATCCTGCCTGTTTCAAAACACGAAAAGCGAAAAATGTGATTTTCACTTTTCTCCCAAAATCAACGACTTAGGCGTCGTTGATTTTGCCGGAACATCCATATTCCGGTACCAGGCGTCGAAATTCTTCGAATTTCAACAGCCTGCTAGCATTGCCAACCGCCAGCGCAGGGAATTGGAGCAGGGTTTCCCCACTGTGCCGGCGCAGATTTTTGAAATCCCACCGGTCGCGCCCAGCTGTGCAGGATTTCCAGGGCAAGAATCAACTCGATGGCAGACCATCGGTTTGATTGCCGCATTAACAGCAACGCCGCGAATAGGAGCGATCGAATGTTCGAATGGATGGCAAGCCCGGAAGCCTGGGTAGCACTGGCCACCCTGGCGGCCCTGGAAATCGTTCTGGGCATCGACAACATCATCTTTATTTCGATTCTGGTCGGCCGTTTGCCGCCCCGGCAGCGCGAGCCGGCTCGTTTTATCGGTCTGACCCTGGCCATGCTCACCCGCCTGGGGCTGTTGTTTTCCATCGTCTGGATCATGGGGCTGGTGGAGCCCTGGTTCAGCGTCTTCGGGCACGAAATTTCCGGTCGCGACGTGATACTGATTGGTGGGGGCCTGTTCCTGCTGTTCAAGGCCACCCACGAGATCCACCACAGCCTGGAGGGCGCCGACGGGGGTTCCGGGTCCGGGGCAGTATCGAGTTTCGGCATGGTGCTGGTGCAGATCGCCATCCTCGATATTGTTTTCTCGCTGGATTCGGTTATCACAGCGGTGGGGCTGGTGGATCAGATCTCCATCATGGCCATTGCAATTATTCTCGCCGTGGCGGTAATGCTGGTGGCGGCCAAGCCCATCGGTGAATTTGTCGAGCGGCACCCAACGGTAAAAATGCTGGCTCTCTCCTTTTTGATCCTGGTGGGCTTTACCCTGATCCTCGAAGGGGTCGAGGTCCATGTGCCCAAGGGTTATATCTACTTCGCTATGGCGTTTTCCATCGCGGTGGAAGTACTCAATTTGCGTCTGCGCAAGAAACAGGCCAGACCGGTGGAGCTGTACAAAGCCTACCACTCGGAAAAACTTCAGTAGAGGGTCCCTAGCAGGTTGTTGAAAAAGGCATCCTGCCTGTTTCAAAACACGAAAAGCGAAAAATGTGATTTTCACTTTTCTCCCAAAATCAACGACTTAGGCGTCGTTGATTTTGCCGGAACATCCATATTCCGGCACCAGGCGTCGAAATTCTTCGAATTTCAACAGCCTGCTAGGGTCGATGGGCCCTAGCCCGGGGTCCCGGCCTTCCCACTACAGGCGTCACAGCGCGCCTCGCCCAGGTTCAGCCTGCGCCACTCCAGGGTTTCCGCCTCGAACAGCTGCAACCTGTTAAGGCTGGCGGGGGTGAGCCCCGCAATCAGTTTGATCGCCTCCAGCGCCTGGGCGCTGCCGATCACACCCAGCACTGGACCCAGCACGCCCAGGGTTTCGCAATTGCCGCCCGGCTCCGTTTCTGTTTCGGTGAACAGGCAGGCGTAGCAGGGCGAATCCGGCTGGCGGAAATCAAAGGTGACCAGTTGTGCGGAAAAGCCCTGTGCCGAAGCCAGGATGAGTGGTATCCCCAGGGCGCGGCAGACGCGGTTGATACTGAAGCGGGAAGCCATATTGTCGGTGCAGTCGAGCACCAGGTCGATGCCCCCCAACTGCTGCTGCAACCAGGGTTCGGTGGCCATACACAGGTGCGGCACTATGCGGATGTCCGGGTTGGCGGCCTGCAATTGCTGCGCCGCCACCTGTGCTTTGGGCTTGTGCAGGTGGTTGGTTTTGTACAACACCTGACGCTGCAGGTTGGAGAGTTCCACAGTGTCCCCGTCCACCAGGTGCAGTTCGCCAACCCCCGCAGCGGCCAGGTAGAGGGTCGCCGGGCAGCCCAGGCCCCCCAGCCCCACCACCATCACGCGGGCGGCGGCGAGCTTTTCCTGCGCCTGTTCGCCCATCTGCGGCAACATAATCTGGCGGCCGTAGCGGGCGCGCTGTTTGTGACTGATCAACGTAATTCCTCGATACCCGGATAACCGACTTTTAACAGGTTGTTGGAAAGCCTTTCCTGGCTTTTCTCAAGCCGGCTTTTCGGCGCGTGTCCGCAAACCCTCCACGGCAAATCAAGCAGTTGCACTCTTGAGTTGCGGTTCGTACATCTCTGCTCGGCAAAGCAGAATGCCGAAAATATTTTTTCAACAGTCCGCTAAAGACCGAGCAGGCTTCCCGCCTTAAATTGGGCAAAGTAGCCTTTCCCCCGGCACAGCTGCAGCCGCTCATAAGAGAGGCGGGAAATATCCGCGTACAACATCTGCCCTGCGGCAGTTAATTGCAGGCGTATGCGGCCATCGGCCAGATTCTGTTTTCCAGCCAGAGTCACCGGCAGGCAATTCAAAATACTGGACGGGCCCGGTTCCTCCAGGCTGAGGCTGATATCCCCGGCCTGCAGCAGAAAAGTCGCCGTTTCGCCTTTGCGATAGTGGCCGGCGACCCTGTCCCCAAAGAGAGGAACCCCACCCAAATCCAAACTCAGCAGGCCATGGTGCAGGGATTCCACCCGCGCTTCGATACGGCTGTGGCAGCTCTCCCCCAGTGTACCGAAGTCCAGCAGCCGGGCCGCTTCCGCCAGGGACAGCGGGGCGGACAAATCCGCAGACGCCATCCACAGGCACTGCTGAGCCAGTAATTGTATCTCGTCGAAGTCGTGGCTGGTCCAGATTACCAGTGTCGGATGGCGGGCCCAGAAATCCCTCAGGGTCGGCAGAAGGTGACGGAGTACCTGGTTCCGGTCCACTGCCGACAGTGGCTCATCGAACAACTGCAGAGGTGCATTGTGGAACAGCTGGCGCAACAGTGCCACCCGCTGGGCCTCGCCACCGGATAATAACTCCACCGGCTGATGTAACAGCGGTGCCATACCAAAAGCCGTCAGCAGCTGATCACACTCCTCCCCGGGCAATGGCCTGCGGCTGTAGCGGCGGGCCAGCGCCAGGTTGTCTGCCACCGACTGCCCGGCAAACAGGCGACTGTCCTGAAACCCCAGAGAGAGGGCGCGCTTGTGGGTAGACAGCGTGCGGCGCCCACGCTGCCAGACGGTATTGGCAAAAGAGATTTTACCGCGGCAGCGGCGCTGGCCGGCCAGGGCCGCCAGCAATGTACTCTTGCCGCCGCCGGAGGGGCCGGTCAGGCCGAAAACACCACTGGCCGGTAGGCGTAATTGCCAGGGAGTAGCAGCATTGAAGGAGGTCACCAGCCCTTCGACGCTGAGCCCGGTAGAGTCAGGAATAGTGGTGGCGGTACTCAACAGGCGCAGGGAGATTTCCATTAGCCCAATACCCCCAGCATCGGCCTGGGAGGCGCTGTATTCGAGCTGCGCGGCGCCAGGACATATCCCAGCCAACGGGCCACCAGTAAGAGTACGGTGGTCAGCCCCATTAACATCAGGGCCAGACGGTGCGCCGCACCATACTCCATCGTTTCCACATGCTGGTAGAGCGCGATGGAAACCACTTGGGTCTCACCGGGAATTGCGCCCCCGATCATCAGCACCACGCCAAACTCACCCAATGTGTGGGCAAAAGTCAGCGCACAGGCGCTCACAATTGCCGCACGGCTTGCGGGCAGGAGTACTTTCCATAGCGCCACCCAGGGTGGAATACCCAGTGCAGCGGCGGCCTGGGTCAGGCGCTGGCCGTTGGTGCGAAAAGCAGCCAGCAGCGGCTGCACCATAAACGGCAGGGAATAAATCACCGAGGCAAACACCAGGCCGGTGAAAGAAAATACCAATGGGCCGCCAAAAAGCTGTGACAACCACTGACCGGGGGCGAAATTGGGGGAAAACAACAACAGCAAATAAAAACCCAGCACCGTAGGCGGCAATACCAGTGGCAGGGTAATCAAGACTTCGATAGCGTGACGCCAGCGGCTCTGCCACTGGCTCAACTGCCAGGACAGGGGCACGCCAATCATAAACAGCAGCAGGGTCGTCAGCCCGGCCAGTTTTAAGGTCAGCCACAGGGCCTGCCAGTCGGCAGCGGCGATGGTCATACCCCGCTACCTCCATCATTCCGTGAATATTGTGCCGGTAAAACACCGTAACCCAGGCGGCGCAGTTGCAACTGCACTTCCGGCGAACGCAAATAATCGGTGAGGGCCTGTGCTTTTTTGGGGTGGCGGCTCTTAATGGGAATCACCAGCTGCTGTTCAATCGGGCGATACCAATGCTGCGGCAGCAACCAGAAGTTAGTGCGCCCGGCTGCGCGCATCTGGCTGGCGGCGACAAAGCCCAACTGCGCATTGCCGGAATCCAGCATTAAGTAGGCCTGGCCGGCGTTGTGGGCTCGGGCCAATTGAGTTTGTTTTTTCTCCCATAAACCAAGGTTTTCCAATACCTGCCGGGCGGCATTGCCGAAGGGCGCTACTTTGGGGTCAGCTAATACGATTTTATCGGGCCATGTTTGCAGTAACTGCTCGATATGCGATTCCGATTTTGGATGCCAAAGCGCGAGTAAACCCAGGGCGTAAGTCCGGCGACTGTTGCCCAGTGCCCCGCCCTGTTTTTCCAGCAGTTCGGGACGCTCGCGATCGGCGGACAGAAATAAATCGAAGGGGGCGCCGTGTGCTATCTGTTGGTAGAGCACCCCGGAACTGCCGCTGTTGATTTGCACCACACAGGCATGGCGGCGCCCAAATTCCGGCAACACCTGCTCCAGCGCCGGGCGAAAGCTGGTCGCTACCGCTACTCGCAAGGTGCAGTTATCCGCATTCACTGGCAGCGCGATAGCCGCCAGTAAAGCGGATAGCAGCAGGTTCAGCCGGCGGACCACTTTCCCATCTCCGCCGCATCGCTGGCACGGGCCTCGATCCAGCGCTGCGAGGTGTTACCGGACTGATCTGAAATGGTTTCGTGCTTCCAGAAAGGCGCCTCGGTTTTGAGGCGGTCCATGATGTACTGGCAGGCGGCAAAGGCGGCCTGGCGGTGGGGGCTGGTGACGCCGACAAAAACAATCTCATCGTTGATCTGCATGGGGCCAACCCGGTGAACAATGGCCACACGACCCAAAGGCCAGCGGCTGCGCGCATCGCTAATAATGCCTTGCAGGCTTTTTTCGGTCATGCCCGGATAGTGCTCCAGGGCCAGGCCGCAGACATCACTACCGGCATTGAAATCGCGTACGCTGCCCACAAACAGGGCGCAGGCACCATCGCCGCTGCTGCCCTGCAGGGCCGCATATTCGCCAGCCACATCGAGCGGTGTTTCACACACTGCGATACGATCAACGGATTTCATACGGACACCACTAGCCACCAGTGACCGGCGGGAAAAATGCGACTTCATCCCCGGCCTGCACCCGGTCCCCGGTGTCCGCCAGCGCCTGGTTCAGCGCCATACGGATATCCTCCCGTTGCAGGTGTGCGCGCCAATCCGGGTGTTGCTCACATAGGGTTTCGCGCAGGTCACCGAGGCTGCCGGAAAAATCTGCCAGGATAGTTTCGTCCCTGCCCAACTGCTGGCGCAGGCGCGCGAAAAACAGAACCTTCACCATCGCTTTTTACCTCTGAAATTTTTACGTTTTGTCCAACCCGGCGCCGCGCCGGTGGCCGCGTTTGCCGCCGGTTTTTTGCAGCAACCGGGTCGGACCGATTGCCATAGACGGGTCTACCGCCTTGCACATATCGTAAATGGTCAGCGCCGCCACCGAGGCTGCAGTTAATGCCTCCATTTCCACACCGGTGCGCCCGGCCAGGCGGCAGAAAGCCGTGATATGCACACTGTGTTTTTCCGGCTGCAATTCGAAATCCACGGCTACCTTGGTCAGCGCCAGTGGATGGCACAGGGGAATTAAATCCGAGGTTTTCTTGGCAGCCTGAATACCGGCAATGCGGGCCACCGATAACACATCGCCTTTCTTGTGCGCCCCCTGGCTCAGCAGTGCAAAAGCCTCTGCACTCATGCAGATACGGCTCTCGGCCAGGGCGCTGCGGTCGGTGATGTCTTTCCCAGTGACATCCACCATGCTGGCTTCACCGCGCTGGTTTAGGTGGGTTAACTGGCTCATAAATTATCCCCGGCTCTCGCAGGGTGCGCTGGCAAAGCGCAGATGCGGAATAAAATTGCAGGGCTTGTGGCGGGCATCCAGCTGTTCCAGCAATATCCCTTCCCAGGCCGTGCGGCAGGCGCCGGTGGAGCCGGGCATACAGCATATCAGTGTGCGATTAGCGAGGCCGGCGAGTGCGCGGGACTGCACGGTGGAGCCGCCGATCTCCCCCAGGGAGATATGACGGAACAGCTCGCCGAAGCCGTCGACGGTTTTATCGAACAGCGGGCTCAAGGCCTCCGGGGTGGAGTCGCGCTCGGTAAAACCGGTGCCACCGGTCACCAGCACCACCTGTATTTCGGGGTCCGCAATCCAGGCGGAAACCACCGCGCGCATCTGGTAAATATCGTCCGGTGTAATGCGCTTGTCGGCGAGCCGGTGGCCGGCAGTTTTGAGGGCTTCCACCAGGTACTGGCCAGAGGTATCGGTCTGCTCGTTGCGGGTATCGGATACAGTGAATACCGCGATATTGAGCGGTACGAATTCTTTGCTAGCGTGTGCGGACATCATCAGTGCTCTCTAAAAAAACTGTTTTCTGGAGTTTTATTCGGCGTGCTCAGGCCGAGATAATCCGTCGGCGTATTGATATTGCGGTGCCAATCGCCAGCACTTTTTATGGGTATGGATTCGCCCCCCAGGTGACGCAGTAGCGCGCCAACAGAATTGCGCGCACTGCCCTCAACGGCGCGGCGCAAATAATCCAGGCACTCGCTGGTAAAAGGCAGCCACAGGGGGAAAAAGCAGTTTTCAAAATAACAGGGCCGACCACTTGCCTGCCCTTCTGCCAATAACTCTGCCAGGTGCTCCCGCCTCAGCAGGGGCATATCTACAGGGATTACCAGAGCGGCGTCAGCAACGGTTGCCAGAGCTACCGAATAAAGGCCTCCCAGTGGACCCCGCTCTGGCACCAGGTCTTGGATACTTCCAGGGAGCGCGCCGCTGGTCACTACTTTTTCCAGCGGCAGTTCATTCAATAAAGTCTCGGCATGTTGCAGAAAATTGCCGGATTGGGGGTGTGCCAGCAGAGCTTTGTCGCGGCCCATGCGGCTGGAGCGACCGCCGGCCAGCACCACGCCGATTGTCGTTTTGCCAACAACAGCCCTGGCCATTACCCCTAGCCCCCCAGCATCGCCAGGTTGCGGGTGGCACCGGTGAAGCCCTCGTGCAGTTGGTGACCGGCAGTTTTACCGGCAATCAACTCGCGGATATGCGCAGCCAGGGCTGCACTGTCGCCGGCGGCGATCATCTCGCGCATATCAAAACCCTGGTCGGCGAACAGGCACAGGTGCAGCCTGCCCTGGGCAGATACCCGCAATCGGTTGCAGCTTGCACAGAAGTCTTTGCCGTAAGGGGTAATCAGGCCGATACGGCCGGCGTAATCCGGATGAAAATACTCCCGCGCCGGACCGGCATCGCGGCTGCGGATCACCTGCTCCCATCCTTCCCGCAGCAACAGGGTTTCTATATCGCCACCGGAGACATGGTTGCTGGCGAAGAACTCGCGGTTATCGCCGGTGCGCATCAGTTCGATAAAACGCAGGGTTACCGGGGTTACGCGTATCCAGGTGAGGAAGTTTTCCAGTTCGTCCAGGTTGTATTGGCGCAGCAGAACTGCGTTGACCTTGGTGTCTATACCCAGCGCCAGGGCCCGATCCAGGCCCTGCAGGGTTGTTTCCAGGCGGCCCCGGCCGGTGATTTGGCGGAATTGCGCGGGATCGAGGCTGTCGATGCTGATATTGATCTGGTCCAGGCCGGCGCTGTGCCAGGCATCGATCTGGCTGGGCAGCCGGTAGCCGTTAGTGGTGAGGGCGAGACGGCGAATGCGGTCACTGACCCGCACCGCTTCCAGCAGAGGTACCAGGTCCCTCCGCAGGGAGGGCTCACCACCGGTGAGGCGCACCTTTTCCGTACCCAGGGAGGCAAAAGCGCGCACCAGGGTGGCCACTTCCGATACCGACAGGGGATTTTCACCCTTGAGGGAGCGCCCGCAGCCGATGCCCTCGGGCAGGCAGTAGTTGCAGCGGTAATTGCAGATGTCCGTGACGGACAGGCGCAGGTAGTAAAACCTGCGGCCAAAGCTATCCTGTAACATTAAACGCCTTTCCAAGTCAGGGAGGCCGCGCAGTTTCCCGCCCGACCCTGGTGGCCGTTACGGCCACGGTCCCGACACCCTGCAGCAATATCAAAAATCAGCGCTGTGTAGGCGGTGGGACTCGGTGTTTAAACTGGCTCCAGTGTATCAGGGTGACCAGTTTATGCTTGGGGCAAAGGTGGTACCCCTTTTGCGGTGGTGTCGGCCTTCGTGGCCAAAATGCTCAGGCCTGATTTGGATAGTAATTGCAATCGGCTAGGGATAGGGGGCAATAGTTGACAATGCGCTTTTTTTGGTTCAGAGCATGCAATGCTGATGACCCGCCAACGGCTGAGTGAAGAAGCAAGGCATCAAAAATAAATATTGTTGAAAGCGGATTTAAGTCCGCAGGAAGCGGTCGCGCCAGTATGGCCGCACAATTACCTGGCAGGACTTGCGCCTGTCTCTCTCGACGGTGGTGTATCCTTATATCGCATTAACCTGGAAATTTATTTAATTGCCGGACCAATAAAAGCTAGCGACTTCGATAATGATCTGAAATTTTTCGATACAAGAGCTCATTGGAAAGTTTCTGAATAGAGCTTTGTCAACAGTCTGTTGTCCAGAACGGGAGGTTTGGGTCGCGAATTCAGCATATGACTGCTTGATTTATCGTGAATGGTTCTGGACATGAGTTGTAAACGAGAGCCTGAGAAACCATGGAAAACTTTGTCAGCAACCTGGTTGTGAGAGGAGTGCAGATATTTGAATTAAAATTTTTTATCATCGAAGTATTGTATTGTCAACTAAAATACAGACTGCTTTATTCGTTAGTCTGTCCCTCCCAGAGATTCGAGCTTGATGATTTTGTGACGATTAAAGACAGTTTGTAATGTATAGGCATAACAGTCGTCCGAGTAGGAAGCGGAAAAGTCAATCAACATGCGAATTATTCATGTGGGGCGGTGCCGGGTTTTTACTCCACGTGAAAAAAATCTGCTCATTCTTTACAGTGGCGCCACTTGAAGCTTCGGACATTATTTGTGAGAATCCGCCGGCTTTTATATTAATCAACGATGAAGGAGGAAGAATGCGTTCCAATCTTAAAGTCTTGGTGGCTGCTGTCGCTTTGCTATGCTCGGCCGGATCACAAGCGGAAGGTGTTTATATTGGTGGTGTTTTTGGCCTTATGAATACTGATGTTGGAAGAACCAGCCCTTTCAATGTAGGGGTTCGCGGTGGTTATACCTGGAGCTCAGGCTGGGGAGTGGAGGCTGAATATACTGATTCTGCATCTGATGGAAGTCTGGACGTCTTTGGAGTTGGGGTGTCTCCGACATCGGCTGATTACTCTATTTCCACTGAAGCTTTGTATCTGACCTATATGACTTCAGGCGATCTCTACTTCAAAGCGCGCCTTGGTTATCTCAATGAAACTGTGGATATAGCTTCTTTCAGTGCCTCTGATAGTGGTGGTTCAGTGGGTCTTGGTGGCGGTTTTAAGTTTAGTGAAAATGTTTCCTTTGAGACAGAGTACACACTAATAGAGGAAGATGTGGACCTTTTGTCCGGCACTCTAATTTTTCGCTTCTAGGCATATTCTATCAGAAGGGGAATTAAAGCACGTCCTAAAGCTATTGTTTTGCTAGCCTGGACTTTCTTATCTCACGCCCCCAGACAATAATTGCTACTGCTAGACAAATGAAAAAACCCGGTCCTGTCCGGGTTTTTTCATGGGTGATCACGCCAAGTCAGAAATTGGCAGTCACCATCAGCCAGAATTTATCGGTGTCCACACTGTACTCATCGGCGTCGTAGCTGGCGTACTTGACCAGCGCGGAAATATCCTCGGTGATCTTGCGGCCGTAGCTCAGGTTCCACTCCCGGCCGTAAGTTGCGGAACCTTCATTGGCCTCGAAGTTATGGTAGGCCATACTCAGTTTGCCGCCGGCAATTTTTGTCGCACCACTGATATACAGGTCCTCGACACCGTCGGCCGGCGTCGCCAGGAAGCGGTCGGCAAAACCCTGGAACTTATGCAGCGTGGCCAGAGGGGTTTTAAAGCCGACGCCATTGTCGGAACCCAGCACCTCATAGCCGAGTTTCGTACTCACCGGACCCAGGTCGGCACCCAGCTCCGCCAGATAATAATCGGCGCTGTAGTCGAGGGAGCTGTCCCCGGTATCGGCCTGGAGTGCGTAACTCAGGTTCGCCTTGACCGCCCCGAAACTCCCCTTGTAGTCCAGGCCATAGGTGCGGCTGGAATTATTGACAGAGTTGTCCAGGTCCAGGTTATAGGCGAAACCGCTGAGCTTGTGCCCCTCTGCCAGCGGATAGGTGGCGTGCAACAGCTGAATATCGCCGTCGAAATCTGAATTGAAGCTGTCTTCGCCAAAAATACGGTTGACCCGGTAGATATAACTGTAATCCAGCTGCAAGCTGTCGTTACTGCCATACTGGTAGCGCAGGCCGTCATAGGTCTGTTCGTTCTGTCGCCAGCCGACGCCGCCCACAAAGCGCTGGGAATCCAGGTTGATCCTCTGGCGGCCGGCGGTAATAACAGAATTCCCGCCGTTGTAACGGAGATAGGTCTGGTTGACTTCGGTTCCCTCCGGGTCGGCGACTACCGGGTATTCGAACTCACCGTTTACAGTGGAATTGTAGTGGTCATTGCCAACGGCGGTGACATCGTCCAACTCCAGAAAACCGGTAAAACCGCGGTAGCTGCCGCTGCGCCAGTTGAGCCTGGTTCTCAACGTGGACGCGGTCGCATCTTCGTCGATACCCTCCTGGTCTACAGTTTCCACCCGGTAGCGCAGGTTAAGCCCCACCTCACCGGATTTGAGCGCTTCGGTGAATGAGCCGGTTTCAGTGTCCTGTGCGCTCACCTGCAATGCGATAACACTGCAGGCGCCCAACAGTAAGCCACCGGTAAGTTTGGGTAATCTTTGCATGGTCATTACGCTTTCCCTATTGCATCGTCGGAGTGGACAGCAACAAATTACAGTTTTTACGGCGCCGTTGAAACCGCCATTTTTTTCGCCCCATAAAAATTTCTACCCCTCAGCTTCTACACAGGCGTAACACCAAATTGGTAGTGGGTACTACCTATCTGTTAAAGCCCCGGCATCCGTGCTTCCCTGGTGAAGAAAATTATGCTGCCTGGCAAATACCAGGCGCTGCTGCCGGCGCTCCCGCTGAATCGCCAGATACATGACCAGCATGCAAAAGGCGAGCACTCCGTAGAGCAGCATAAAGGCGGCGCTGTGAATACCCACTAAGTCCTGGGCAATGCCAAACATGACCGGCAGGGTGAAGCCGCCCAGTGCACCAACGGTGGCCACCGTGCCCCCAACGCTGCCCATATGCGCCGGGTAGTTGTCGTGCAGCGCCTTGTAAACCGAGGCGCGGCCGAACCCCTGGGCGATTCCGATAACCAGCAACAACAGGGTAAACAGCTCTATCCCCACCTCGATATTCAAATGTACATCCCGTTCCACGCCGTGGATGGTCATGCTGGTGGGCGGGTAACTGAGAAAGAAAAGGCACACCAGACAGGTCCAGAAAACACTCCAGTTCACCGTGCGTGCGCCGTAGCGGTCGGCGAACCAGCCTCCCAGTGCGCGCACCGAACTCGATATGGCTACAAATACCAGTGTCAGTGCCATGGCCTGGGATGTGCTCACACCGTAGACACTCAGGTAATAGTTCGGCAGCCACAGCAGCAGCGCGACAAAGCTGCCGAAGACAAAATAGTAATAGAGCCCGTAGCGCCATACCCTGATCTCGCGCAGGGGCTGCATGTCCGCAAATAAACTGCCCCCGCTCCGGCTGCGCATATAGCGGGTTTCCCGCGGCGCCCAGATGGCAAACGACAACATCAGCAACAGCAGCCCGGCTCCGTACACAGGCCCTATCCAGTCGCGGCCAAACCAGTTTTCGATCGCCGGGGCCAGCGCCAGGGTAATGGCGGCACCGACATTGCCGGCACCAAACACGCCCATGGCTGTGCCCTGGTGCTTTTTTTCAAACCAGGGGCTGATGTAGCGAATACCCAGCACAAAGGACACACCGGAAATTCCCAGCCACAAGCCCGCCAGCAGGTGCCCACTGTAGGAATCGATGCTGGGCAGCAGAAGCAGGGCGGGCAGCAGCACACCCATCTGCACCAGGATGAGTGTCTTGGTTGAATAGTGTTCCGCCAGCAGACCGGCCGGAAAACGCAACAGGGCACCGCTGAAAATCGGTGCGGCCAGCAGGATGCCATACTCGGTCGCGGAGAGCGCGTAGCGCTCCCGCAACTGGACCCCCAGCACGGCATAGAGGGTCCAAATGGAAAAATTCGCGGTGAACATTGCCGTCGCCAGGGCGAGAACCCGCCCCGCGACTTGCTGACCATAGTGCATTGTCGACCCTCTGTGTCCCATGAATTTTGTGTTGCCGGAACGCCTTCGTGTTCAGGGTGTCCGCGATATCGTCGGGCTGGCCCTTCCCATAACGCTACATTTACAGCCCTGTGCCCGGACGCAATGATATGCCTGCGGCGGTGTGCCACCGATACTGTAGACTCCGCTTACCACCAAAGAGTTTTTGTGTTCCAGTGGTTTATCGGCAACTACCCTTTTTGGGGTAGCCGGTGCACAAAATACGCCGGTGAATCGGGATTAGTCCCAGGGGCTCCCTAGCCCCAAAGGGTTATTTTCCCCACACAGTGTTTTTTCCCCGCCTCAACTACCCCCTTTGCGCGCTTTTCCTGTGGTGTGGCATCCATACCATCGGAGTTAAGGAAACCCTGATTAATTCAGTATTTCCTTAAATCTACTTTCCTCCAGATTTCTGTTAAGCCGGAGAAAAACCATGAGTCAATCCAGCAGCTTCGATCTGTTCGATTGGAGCGACCCGAAAATAAAAACCCTGCACTGTACCTGGTTCGCATTTTTTCTGACCTTCTTTGTGTGGTTCTCCCACGCCCCTCTGCTGGTTTTTATCCGGGACGCCTTCGATCTCTCCAGCCAGCAGGTCAAGGCACTGCTGATTCTCAATGTGGCACTCACCATCCCCGCCCGTATCGTTATCGGTATGCTGGTGGACAAACTGGGTCCGCGGCTGGTCTACAGTGGTTTGTTGGTAACTTCCGCGGTGATCTGTCTCGGTTTCGCCACTGCCGACAGCTACCAGGCGCTGGCCCTGTTCCGCTTCCTGTTGGGCTTTGTGGGGGCCGGCTTCGTGATCGGCATCCGCATGGTGGGCGAATGGTTTCCAGCCCGGCAGGTGGGACTGGCGGAGGGTATCTACGGTGGCTGGGGCAACTTCGGTTCTGCCGCCGGCGCCATGACCCTGCCCACCATTGCCCTGCTGTTTGGCGGTGAGGACGGCTGGCGCTACGCCCTCGGCCTGATCGGTGTTATCGCCGGCATCTACGGCCTGGTGTACTACCGCATAGCGCGTAATACCCCCAAGGGTTCCACCTATTTCAAACCCAAGAAAACCGGCGGTCTGGAAGTCACCAGCAGGGTCGATCTCTACTTCTACCTGCTGATGAATGTACCCATGTACCTGGCCCTGGCGGCGCTGGCCTACAAGCTGTCCCCCAGCGGCGTGGCCCTGCTCAGCCAGGGCGCCACCTACGGCATGTGGATACTTCTGGCGGTGCTCTTCGCCGCGCAAACCAAAATGATCTGGCGGGTGAACCGGGACCACCTGGAGGAGGGGGTGCCGGAGTTCGAGAAGTACAGCTTCAGGCAGGTGGCCATTCTCGATGTCGCCTACTTTGTTACCTTCGGCTCCGAGCTGGCGGTAGTGTCCATGTTGCCGCTGTTCTTCCTGGAAACCTTTGAGGGGCTCAGCCCGGTGAAGGCGGGCCTGCTCGCCTCCGGCTTTGCCTTTATGAATCTGGTGGCGCGCCCCACCGGCGGCTACTTCTCCGACAAGCTGGGGCGCCGCCGCAGCCTGATGTTCCTGATTGGCGGTCTTGCGGTGGGTTACTTTGTGCTGAGCCAGATTGACGGCAGTTGGTGGATTTCCGCCGCGGTGATTGCCACCATGTGCTGCTCCTTCTTCGTGCAGGCCGGTGAAGGCGCTGTGTTCGCCATAGTGCCCCTGGTGAAGCGCCGTATGACCGGGCAGATTGCCGGCATGGCGGGCGCCTATGGCAATGTGGGTGCCGTGACCTTCCTCACCGCCCTGTCTTATGTGAGCTACAGCCAGTTTTTCCTGATCATTTGTGGTGCCGCAGCGGTGATCTTCTTCGCCTGCCTGTTCCTGGAGGAGCCCAAGGGCAATATTGCCGAAGTGCTCCCGGATGGCACAGTACAATTGATCAGCGTGGAGTAAGCGCCCGCTCTGGGGCAAGCAGGCTGTTGAAATTCGAAGAATTTCGACGCCTGGTACCGAAATATGGATGTTCAGGCAAAATCGGCGACGCCTAAGTCGTTGATTTTGCGAGAAAAGTGAAAATCACATTTTTTGCTTTTCGTGTGTTGAAAAAGGCAGGATGCCTTTTTCAACAACCTGCTAGAGGTGGCCGATATCGCTGAGGAAACCCACATGACCACAACCGGTCCGGCGACGACCGAACTCGATGAGGAAGCGCTGTCACCGATACTCAGGGCCGGCCTATGCAGTCGCGCCGGCATCAAACCCCGCAACGAGGATGCCGCTGTCTATCACTGGCCGGACAGCCGGCACCTGCGGCAGTACCTGGGGGCGGTGGCGGCAGTAGCGGATGGGGTCAGCTCGGCGGAGGCCGGCGCCCAGGCCAGCACCATGGCAACCCAACAGTTTGTGCGCGACTACTTCAGGGCGCCGGACACCTGGTCCGCGGCCCATGCCGGGCAGAAAATCCTCGCCTCTATCAACAGCAAGCTCTACCGTAAAAGTCACGACTTTCTGCAACAGGAGAAGGGCTTCCTGTGTACCTTCTCGGCGCTGGTGTTTAAATCCCGCAACGCGCATTTTTTCCACATCGGGGACAGTCGTATTTACCAGTTGCGGGATGGGGATTTCCGCTGTCTGACCCGGGATCACAGTGTCGCGCTGTCGTCCCGCCAGACGATGCTCTCCCGCGCCCTGGGAATGGATACCGGGGTGCAGGTGGACTACGGCCAGGTGGGCCTGCAGCGGGGGGACCAGTTGCTGATCACCAGCGACGGTGTGCACGATTTTCTCGATCCCCAGGTGATACGGGGAATACTCGAAAACTCCGCTCTCGACGAACAGGCTACAGCCGAGGCTCTGGTAGATGCCGCCGCCGGGGGCGGCAGTGATGACAACCTGACCGCGCTGGTGGTGCGGGTTGTGGACCTGCCGCGGACAACCCTGGACGACTACAGCCGGCAGTTGACGCGGCTGCCGTTTCCACCCCCGCTGGAGCCCGGCATGGTGCTGGACGGCTATGTGGTGGAGCGGGAAATTTTTGCCTCCCAGCGCAGCCAGCTGTACCTGGTGCGGGACAGTGACAGCGGCCGCACCCTGGTGATGAAGACCCCCTCGGTCAACTACCAGGACGACCTGCACTATATCGACCGATTTATCCAGGAGGAGTGGATAGGGCTGCGCATCCAGAGTGAGCATGTGGTGCGGTTGTACCGGCAGCAGCGCCCCCGCACCGGGCTCTACTACCTGATGGAATATGTGGATGGCGTGACGCTGGAGACCTGGATCGCCGACAACCGCTTCCCCAAACCCGCGCAGGCGTATCGCATTCTGCGGGAAATCGCCGCCGGTCTGCAGGCTTTCCACGACCAGGAGACCATTCACCAGGACTTGAAACCCGCAAACGTCATGATTGATGGCAGCGGTAGGGTCAAGATCGTCGACTTCGGTTCTGTCTATATTGCCGGCAGTGCCGAGGTTTTCCGCCCCCTGGAACACCCGGGGGCACTGGGTACCGCTACTTATTCAGACCCCCACTATATTCTCGGCCGCAACACCGGCATACAGGGCGATATCTATGCGCTCTCTACCATCGCCTACGAGATGTTCACTGGGGAGCTGCCCTACGGCGAAGAGATCAACGAATGTCGCTCGGCCGCCGACTATGAGCGACTGCGCTACAGGCCCGCCCACCTGTTCAACCCGGTGGTGCCCACCTGGTTCGACCGCACCCTGGAGCGGGGCTGCAGCATCGACCTGCGGAACCGCTACCGCAGTCTGGAGGCCTTTATCGGCGACCTGGGCACCCCAAATCCTGACTACCTGCGCGACGATCCCGCCGAGCAGCAGAGCCCCAATGCGCCCCTGTTCTGGAAACTGCTGTGCGCCCTGTGGGCGGCAACCCTGCTGGCGGTATTTGCGCTCTTTTCCTCCGGCTCCTGAGTGTCAACAGGCCCTAAGGTTTCGTTCTTTTCCTGAGGCAAAAGGGGTAGCCGCAGGTTCCCACCCGGCCGCGTCGGTCGGCTCGCCTGTTGTGAGGTATGTCCCTCCCAACGCGGTTACGCCCCGGTTCCCGTCAGGCAGCAGCCATCCCGCGATTACCCAAAAGGAGTAGCCGGCCTGTCCGCCGGTGGTACAGGGGTGCGGGAGCACAGTTTTTTACTTTCTTGTTCAATTAGAAAAATAACTATATGTTGTTGTATAGAAAATATAGAGCACAACATATAGTGATTTAGATCAATTTTTGCCGGTGCCACGGCCGGTGCCGGCGCCAGCGGGAGAGCCCATGAACATCGCCGCCCAACCCAACCCCGGCAGTACGCCACCGGCGTCACCATCCTGTTCCCTGTCCCCGGGCAACGCCGGTGTCAGTGTGGATATCCTGGTGCGTAAGCGCGATGGCCGCACGCTGGCCTTCCAGCAGGCGCGAATCCACCGCGCCCTGTTAAGCGCCGGCCGCGCCACCGGAGCATTCGACACGGAAGAGGCGCAGCGGCTCGCCGCCCAGGTCACCAATGTGGTCGAGTTTCGCCACCGGGAAGGCGCCGCCGTGGATATCGAGGAAATACAAAATATTGTCGAACAGGTGCTGGTGGGCAGCGACCATCTGGATACCGCGCGGGCCTATATTGCCTATCGGGAGCGGCACCGGCAGCTGAGGGAAAATCACCGCACCCTGGTGGACGTGGGTGCCTCCATCGACGAGTACCTACGGCGCGAGGACTGGCGCGTGGCCGCCAATGCCAACCAGGGGTTTTCCCTCGGCGGCCTGATCCTAAACAGCGCCGGCAAGATGATAGCCAACTACTGGCTCAATCACGTCTACACCGCGGAAATCGGCGCGGCCCACCGCGACGGCGACCTGCATCTCCACGACCTGGATATGCTGTCCGGCTACTGTGCCGGCTGGTCCCTGCGCACCCTGCTGCAGGAGGGCCTCAACGGCGTGCCCGGCAAGGTGGAGTCGGCCCCACCCGCACACCTGTCCAGTGCCGTGGCCCAGATCGTCAACTTTCTCGGCACCCTGCAAAACGAATGGGCCGGCGCCCAGGCGTTCAGTTCATTCGACACCTACCTGGCACCCTATATCCGCAAGGACCAGCTCGGCTATCGGGAGGTGCGCCAGTGTATGCAGGAGCTGATCTTCAACCTCAATGTGCCGTCCCGCTGGGGTACCCAGACCCCCTTTACCAATCTCACCTTCGACTGGGTTTGTCCCCGGGATTTACAGGAGCAGGTACCGGTGATCGCCGGCAGGGAAATGCCCTTTTGCTACGGCGACCTGCAGGGGGAAATGGACCTGATCAACCGCGCCTATATCGAAGTCATGAGCGAAGGCGACGCCCGTGGCCGGGTTTTTACTTTTCCCATTCCCACCTACAACATCACCGAGGACTTTCCCTGGCACAGTGAAAATGCTGAGCGGCTGTTCGCCATGACCGCCCGTTACGGCCTGCCCTATTTTCAGAATTTCATTAATTCCGATCTCAGTCCGCACATGGTGCGTTCCATGTGCTGTCGCCTGCAGCTGGATCTGCGCGAATTGCTCAAGCGCGGCAACGGTCTTTTTGGTTCCGCTGAGCAGACCGGTTCCCTGGGGGTGGTGACCATCAACTGCGCGCGCCTGGGTTATCTGTACCGGGGCGATGAACAGACCCTTATGGCACGCCTCGACCAACTGCTGGAACTGGCCAGGAGTTCGCTGGAAGTCAAACGCAAGGTCATCCAGCGGCATATGGACACCGGCCTTTTTCCCTATACGCGCCGCTATCTGGGCACACTGCGCAATCATTTCTCCACCATCGGCGTCAACGGCATCAATGAAATGCTGCGCAATTTCAGCGGCGACCGGGACAGCATAGTCACCCCATCGGGACAGCGGATGGCGGAGCGGCTGCTCGACCATATTCGTGCCCGCATGACGGATTTCCAGCAGCAGACCGGCCATCTCTACAACCTGGAGGCGACGCCGGCAGAGGGCACCACCTACCGTTTCGCGCGGGAAGATCGCAAGCGCTATGCGGATATCCTCCAGGCGGGCACCGCGGAAGCTCCCTACTACACCAACTCCTCCCAGCTGCCCGCCGGCTTTACCGCTGATCCCTTCGAGGCGTTGGCGCGACAGGAGCCACTTCAGCGGCGCTATACCGGCGGCACAGTCCTGCACCTTTACCTGGGAGAGCGACTGCCCGATGCCGACAGCTGTCGCCGCCTGGTGCGCCGGGCACTGACCAACTACCAGTTGCCCTACATCACCGTAACCCCCAGTTTTTCCATCTGCCCCGCCCACGGCTACCTCAGCGGCGAGCACCAATTCTGCCCGCGCTGCGACGAGGTATTGATCGCACGCCAATTGCACGAAACCCACACAAAGCCGCGCGGCACTTCCACGGCAAATCATCGAGGAGAGAAATCATGTCCAACCCAATCCAGTTGAACGATCAGGAGCGCACCCGCTGTGAAGTCTGGAGTCGTGTCATGGGCTACCATCGCCCGGTCTCTTTTTGGAATCCCGGCAAACAGTCCGAGCATCGCGAGCGCCGTTTTTTCGTTGTTGACAACAAGCCGGCTCCCGCTAAGACGGAAGGTTAACTTCCGTCACCGCCAGTGGATAATACCGGTATGAGTGAAACACTGCGGGTCGGCGGTTTTACACCCTTCACCGCCACCGACTATCCCGGCGCCCTGGCCGCAGTGGTGTTTTGCCAGGGGTGCCCCTGGCGTTGCCGTTACTGTCACAACGGTGACCTGCTGCCGGCCCGCGCGCCCGCGCGCTATGAATGGGGCGAGATTGTCGGTTTCCTGCGCCAGCGCCGCGGACTGTTGGACGCGGTGGTCTTTTCCGGTGGTGAACCCACCGCCCAGCCGGCCCTGGAGAGCGCCATAGGGCAGGTGCGGGATCTCGGTTTTAAAGTGGGTTTGCACACTGCCGGTATCTATCCCCGGCGCCTGCGCCGGCTAGTGTCGCAACTGGACTGGGTCGGGCTGGATATCAAGGCGCTACCGGAGAATTATGTGGCCATCACCGGCGTGCGGGGCAGTGGCGACAGCGCCTGGGAAAGCGCCCGTATACTGGCTGCCGCCGGACTGCCGATGGAAGTGCGGCTTACCCGCCACCCGCGGATAACTAGCGCTGCGGAACTCGGCCAGGTTCGCGCCAGGCTGCGGCAGTTGGGTATTTTGGATCTCACCGTGCAGGACTGCGATATCAACCACTGTCTGGATGATTCGCTTCGGCAACAGCTGGTTGAAACAGCTGCCTTTAGTGTGAAAAGTGATTAAGAGCACCCTTTGCCGTTTCCAGTGAAGACTTCCGAAATAGTCTGGCTGACTGTGCCAACGTTTTTCTATGTTATTGCTGCAACAGGCATTACGGCTATGGCAAGTCATCAATTTTTGGTGACGGTGTAATGGGCTGTAATGTCAGAATGCTTTTCGAATAACCGAACTTTCGACTATGCTAAGCAAAGAAGGTAAATCAAGCGCGACCGACATAATAATAAATGCCAGGACTTTCTTGCCCATGTTGTAAAAATCCGTTCACAGATGGTACGCCTGTTTTACCCTTGTTATCCGATAGCCATACAGTAACTTTCCTGCGGCTTTGGTAACACCCGCTCGGCGCAGCTGGGCAGACTGTAGGCTACGGCTTCCCATAGGGTATATAAGTAATAAGTCGTGCAGCGCATCGAAAAGCTTAAAGTGTATTGATTTATCTAAACAACGGTGCTTTCAAGCAAAGTTCCCGCGTTAGTCTGAGGGTGTATCTTACTTTGTCACACTACTGTCGGTTATGAATACAAGAACAACTATTTCGATATTTTTCCTGATTTTTTCTCTTTGTTGGGCCGGTCTCGCAGAGGCAGCTGTTTCCGCTAGCACAACCAACTCAAGGGGTACCCATACCATTAGCTGGTCCTCAGTCTCCAATGCCGACTATTATGCTGTTTATGTTAGTGGGGAAAGGTCGGCTACATATACAACAGGGAGCCTGTCTAGGTCTTTCACGGAGACTGCAAATGGGACTTACAAATATCAAGTCACGGCCTGGGGTTCGGCGGTTTGGAATCCAATTATTCAGGAATATATTGACCAGCCCACTAATCTGGGCAGCGTTACAGTCACGGTTACCCTTCCCAAGCCAGGCACACCTTCTTCTATAGCGGTTCCTTCGACAGACAATAATGGTTCATTTTCGATCAGCTGGGGCGCCTCAAGCGGGGTTGTCTCCAGATACGAGCTTTGGGAGCAAAAGAATTCAAATTCCTATGTCAGAGTCCATAATGCCAGCGCACGCAGCAAGTCTCTGAGTGGCCGGGCGGATGCATCCTATAAATACCGGGTGCGTGGGTGCAACGATTCCGGTTGCGGTGGTTGGCGCTATGGCGGAAACAGCCTCACGGTCAGAAATAAACCCGGCGCACCCGGCACGCCAAATAATCCCACAAGCAGCTCCAATGGCAGTTATACCATCAGTTGGGCCGCTGCCTCCGGTATAGTTACCTACTACCTGTTACAGGAGAGCAGCAACAATGGCTCCAGTTGGACCAGCCATAATACCGGTACCTCGCGCAGTTTTTCAGTCACCGCCAAACCTGAGGGAAGCTACTTATACCGGGTAAAGGCCTGTAATACCTACAGCTGGTCCTGTGCCACAAGTGGTCAAAAGCAGACAAGTGTGACGTTTCCGGCAGGCCCCGAACTTTCCATTTCCCCGGCCACTTCCACCGATGGGACCTTCCGATTAAGCTGGAATTTTGGCGGCGCCGCCCAGGTCAGAATTGTTTCAAGCCAGGCCAAGAACGGTTCAACGGTGATGTGCCAGGGTGCCGTCGGCGGCTGCAATGTGGGGCCATTCCTGCGGGATGGACACATCTCCTTTTTCCTGCAAGTGCAGACGCCTGATGGGTGGGAGGAATTTTGGGGGGAGAATACCGTTTCCGCCCGGATTATATATTCGCCGCAAAAGCCCGATGTAACCCTCGTCCACGGCGAGACCGATTTCAGCGGTTACGACTGGGACGGCAGCTATGCTTTCGACGTCGTGCCCGATCTTGGCGACTACGTGAACCACTGGGAATACCAGGAATCCACCAGCGGTGATTTTTCGACCGCCACAACCCATACCCTGACAGCATTTTCCGGCAAGCCGGACGGCACCTACTATTACAGGATAAGAGGCTGTAATGCCTTTTTCGATTGTGATCTTAGTACCTGGAGTGATACACAGACGGTGCGGGTATGGAAGGTTCCTGTACCGGCTCCACCTGTAATCCGGGATTTAGCAGATAGCGCTTCCGGGATCTACACCATCCACTGGGACCATCAGCCGCAACAGTACCTGGAGCCTCCATACGGTCGATTTACGCTAAAAGAGAATAACAAAATTGTTCTGGCTGGAGATGAAAGTATTGGAGTCACCTCTTTTGCGGTTAACAAAAAGCCCGATGGCACCTACAACTACATTGTAGAAGCTTGCAACCCCAGGGCATGTTCTGGCTACTCCAGTGCTCAGGTATTAGATGTCGCCAACAGACCCGGGCCTATAGCAGCGATCAGCGCCGCACCCTTGGTCAGTTATGATGGTAGCCTGGATCTTATTTGGAGTAATCCCGACAACCGGGTCGTGGAGTTTCATCTGGAGAAGGGGAATTACGATCCGTCTTCCGGCACAGTCATCTGGACTGACACCGATGTAGTCACCGGCCAGATTGTCGATCCGGATACAGATGATGAGGCACTTCTCAGTTACCTGGGTCAGAACAACTCCACCGCTTTGTCCGGCTTGAGCGATGGTTACTACCAGTTTCGTGTATGGGCATGTAACAAGCAGAGTGACTTTGAAACCTGCAACGCACCCATCGAATCTTTACCGATAAGAGTCGCGAACGGCCAGGATCCCAGCCCGCTACCTTCCGGGGAGGCCCCCGCACAAATCAATATTCCGCCGGCAACCAATGCAGATGTTGTGGCTTCCGATTTGGTAGGGGAGACGGCTGGCCAATTCAAGGTAACGGAAGGCGGCAGCGCCGCCTATTCGATTCCGATTCTAACCGGACCGGCTTCCGGTAGCGTAGCTCCCCGTATCTCTCTAAGTTATCTGGGAGAGGGAGGTAATGGCCCCTCCGGTGTCGGCTGGAATATCTCAGGGCTCTCAATAATCACCCGTTGCCGTATGACGCGAGAGGAGGACGGCCTGGACAGCGCCGTAGGTCTTGGGCCCAACGACAGGTTTTGCCTGGACGGACAGCGTTTGATTGCTACTTCCGGGGACTACGGAGCTGACGGCACTGAATATCGAACCGCAATCGATACCTTCACACAGGTTAGGCAGTTTGGCGATCAATACGGTCCCGACTATTTTGAGGTCCGCCGGAAGGACGGTTCTGTTGCCTATTACGGAAATTCCAGCGACAGCTACTTGAATGGCAAGGGTTCGAAGAGCAGCCATAAGTTGATGTGGACACAGTCGAGTTTCAGCGACAATGTCGGAAATACCATCACTTACCACTATACGAAAAATACAGTCGTCGGCGAACATCTTATTGACCGTATTGACTATGCAAGCAATGACGGCGTGGCCGCCACAAATCATATTGAATTCCATTATAGCAGTGGTAGGAACGATACCTCATCAGGCTATTGGCTTGGGGTGCCCCAATCGCAGACCAAACGTTTGGACGCTATAAAATCCTATTCTGAAGGCAATGAGCTGAGGACCTATAAGCTCGGCTATATCTTGAGTGCAAGTACGGGAAGATCCCTACTGGCGTCCGTGCAGGAGTGTGTCGGTGAAAGCTGCCTCGCCCCCACTACCTTCGACTGGACTCAGCCTCCGGTAGGTTTTGGCTCCAGGTCGCCTGAATATCAAGACGGCAACCTGGATTTGACCGCGAGCTTCTACGCCCCCCGCCCTGCCGACGTAAACGGCGATGGACGTGAAGATCTGCTCTGGCTGCGTAAAGACAATGACGGGGACTATTTTGTCAGCCTGGCCAGATCCCTGAGTCACCAGGGCAGTTATCGACTGCACTATCAGAATTTGGGTGATATTGAAATTCCCAAAGATAGTCTCGGGGAACCCATGTCCTGGCATTTGCTGGACTACTTCGGCAGTGGTGTTCTGGATCTCCTGGTAGCCACCGATGGAAATTGGCAAGTGTATCGCTACTCGGGCGGAGGATTCACAAGCACAGCGCTAGATACGGGGATTCCGGCTCGGGGCACAACCAATTCCGTATTACAGGATATAGACGGGGATGGCCTGCCGGACCTGGTTCGCCTGGCTCCAGGCCTGCCGGGGCAGACGTTGCCCTCATTAACTATTCATCGTTTGCAGCGCAATGGCAGCGGCGGTTACAAATTTAGCCCTAGTGAAGAGGATTTTTCACTGGTATTTACCGATGCGCCGCAGCAGCTTGGCGATATCGTGGGAGGGGATTTTTGGCCCAAGATGCGTCTTGGAAGTACGCGGCTGGCCGACTTCAATGGCGATGGCCGTGTGGACCTGTACGCCAGGGTACATTGGATGTGCACCCCAGTGGGCAAAGTGGACCAGATCTGTGATTCCGACGACGATACTTATCTGTGGATGCTTTTCGAAACCTCAGGCAGCAGCTTTATAGAAACGGGCTATTTCGATTATGAAATCGTTTATGCGGGGTCGCCTAACAGCTCGGCGCTTATACCTGCAGATCTGAATGGCGACGGATTGACCGATTATCTCTATAAAAAACTTACCCAAGGCGACTGGCGCGCCAAAATTAATACCGGTTCTGAATTTGTCAGTGCCGGGTTCACCATTCCCGACGGCCAGCCGGTGGCTTTTACGGATTACGACGGCAATGGCGTACTCGACATGATGGCCGTGGATACTACCCTGGCTGCCCCCAAAATGGTGCGGCACTATTGGGACGGCAATAGTTTCGAGCGCGAGGAGCTATTCGGGGCCCCCGGCTACAATTTTTCTGAAAGCCCGGACCGCAACTATGCGCATTTCTTCCTGGATCTGGAGGGGGACGGTTTTGCCAGCCATATGCGGCTAAGTTACAGTAATACCGGTGAGCATGGTGACGTGGTGGTTTATCATGATTCAGGCAATAATTTAATGCCCACGGATCAGATCACCAAAATTACCCATGGCCTGGGCTCGGTTACCGATATTCACTACCGTAGAATGACACTGCCGGGGCAATCTACTGACCACACTTACATAACAGGCACCGGTGCAGCTGGGTTGAGTTTTGGTAATGGCTCCGGGGTTATGGATCTTCTGACACCAAGCTTTTTGGTCTCCCGGGTGGATAGTTCCGCACCCACAACCGCTGACGCCTCGCACCAGGTCTCCGTATACTATAAATATGAGGCGGCGCGTATCCAGGCAGGTGGGCGCGGGGCGCTTGGATTTGAAAAGGTTTCTACGATTGACGTGCAAACCGGGGTGGTCACCACCACTGTGTACCGGCAGGATTACCCTTATACGGGTATGCCGGTCAGTACCGCTACATGCCTGGAGCCCACGGACCTGGTGAGCTGTGAGATCAATGATCCCTCCTCCAAGCTGATCTCTACAGCGGTAAACCAGTTGGACAGTTTTGCCCCGGTACCGGGAACCGTTTTACCCTATGTCCGCACTGTTACCGAAACCGGTTACACCCTGGGCCTGGAGAAGATGCAAAAGACAGTCACAACCACTACCTATGATAGTGGTGCAGACCGAAAGTACGGGAATGTTTCCCTGTTGCAGGTGCAAAAGTACGATGCCCTGGACCGGCTCTTATCCAGCCAGACGACGGATAATACCTATAATAACAATCCCGGCCCCTGGCATCTCGGTCGCCTGATGCGTACCGAGGTGACCACAGCCAGGCCCCTGAGCGGCATACCCGCGCAAACCCGCATAGCGGCCTTCACCTATGACCCCGAGACCGGTTTGCTCATGAGCGAGGCAGTCGAGCCGGATGACCCCGGCCTTTCGATGATGACCCGCTACGGGTATGACAAGTTCGGTAATAAAGTATCAGCTAGCCGCAGTGCACCGGGTGAGCAGGAGCGCATCAGCAAGTGGCATTATGATAGCGCTGGTCGATACCTGGTTGCCCAGGAAAACGCTCTGGGCCAAATCACCTCCTACGCCTCCGACTTCAACCACTACGGCAAAGCGCAAGTAGTCACCGATATCAATGGGGTGCGCGCTGGCACCGCCTATTCAGCCTTTGGCAAGCCCTATTTCAATTGGGCGGAGACCGGTGCTTTCACTAAAAAACTCTCCATACCCTGCCCAGCAGGTGGCTGCAGTGACGGCCCGGCGGCAGCGGCCTACAAGATCACCACAAGTACCTTCGACAGCAGTGGCAGTGTCGAGTATTACGATAAGCTGGGCCGGCAGCTGCGCAGTGGCCATACGGGCTTTGAGGGTAGCTGGGTGTTTGAAGATAAGGAGTACGACGAGCTGGGCCGCGTGGAGCGGCAGAGCCTGCCTTACTTTTCCGGGGATACGGCGGTCTGGAGCGGGTTTGACTACGACATCCTCGGCCGCACAACCCACACCGATGTGCCCGGCAACCAGTGCGACATCACCGTGACTTTTGATCAGTTGCAGGGAGACGGCACGGTACGCACCAGTAGCGCCACCTCGGGAGGCAGCGGCTGTAATCAGACCAGCCACCAGGACCACAATGTGCTGGGAGAACTGGTCAAAGTCACTGACATCGATGGCAACACAGTCGCCTACGGGTATGACACCCAGGGTAACCTGACCCACACCACCACCGTGGATACGCAGCAGGGTATCCCAATAAAAATCCAGGTAGAGTACGACAAACTCGGCCGCAAAAATTCAATGGTGGACCCGGACAAAGGGCAATGGCAGTACCAGTACAACGGTTTTGGTGAACTGTGGCGGCAGACCGATGCCATCGGCAATATCCAGGAAATGCACCATGATGCACTGGGCCGCATCGTTTATCGCGAGGACCGCACAGCGGACGGCAGCCTGGAGAAGGCCTCCCGCTGGTATTATGATCGCGACCCGGATTGCAGCAAAGTTTCCTATGCCGCCGGCAAGCTGGTGTTCGTGGCGGAAAGCAGTGCCCCCATCGCCAGCGACTGCAGCGTGGATTTCGGCCAGTACAGTTACGCGAAATTGTTCGATTACGATTTCTATGCGCGCCTGGCGGAAACCGTCACCATTCTCGGTGACGCCGGTGTGGACGGTGACCATTGGGAAAAGCGGGAATACGACCGCTACGGTCGCATCAAGCTCAGTTACGATGCCGCCAATGAAATGGCGGCGGTTGATGGCAGCTACACCCGGGGCAGCTGGAACCACTATCATCCGCAGTGGGGCTATATCACCCAGGTCACCAGCCCGGATTATGTGGCCGGCACCGCCGGTCAGCGCTACTACCTGCTACAGGGCATGG
>NZ_JBFRBC010000021.1:0-71652 GCF_040932045.1 Microbulbifer sp. TYP-18 | reverse complement strand
CAGGATGACGACGGCGTATTTACCGTCAAGTGGGGCGCAGCCACTGGGACCATATCCCGCTACGAGCTCCATCAAAAAAAGAACAGTGGTAGTTACAGCGGTGATATTCACGATAACACTGCCAGAACCCATCCTGTCGACCTCAATAATGGTAGCTATCAATATCGGGTGAGGGCTTGTGCCCAGGCGGGGAGTTATAGTAACTGTGGCACCTGGAAAGAATCCCCGGTAGTGGATGTAGCTTTCGAGCCCCCTCCCACTGGTGCCTTGAGTTTTGCCGACAACACTACGCCCACTTATGACAAAGAAGGTATATTCAAAGTCACATGGGGCGCTGCGTCCGGAAACCCTTTCACGGGTTACCGACTCTATCAACAAAAGGGTACCGCCAGTCCGGTCAAGGTTTACGAGTCAACCAACACGTCGGTTCAGGAAGCGGAACGACCGGACAATTGTACGAATTTCCCAGTTAGCTGTCCGCCAGGTTTGCTCGATGGTGACTACACTTATCACGCGACCACCTTTGTTACGGTTGGCAACTATACCCGCGAGAGTAATGCGACTTACTCGACGCCCATACAAGTCCTGCAAGTACCGGGCGCACCGGAGCAGATCAACCAGCCATCCGGTTCGGTAACCACCACACCTTTCACCGTATCCTGGGATGCAGTTCCCGGCGATGTGACTTATAAGCTGGAATACGGCACAAATGGTGTCGATTTCACGGAATACTCATCCGGCCATACCAGTCCCAGCAATCCCAATGTGGATTTGGCAAATGGCACCTACTATTTCCAGGTGCGCGCGTGTAACACTCTGGGAGAGTGCGGGGAAGCCTCCTCACCGCCCAAGCAGGTTTCAGTTGATGTAGCGCCGCCAGTCCCAGGTGACCCTGCATTTACTTCCGTCCCCACATCCAGTGACTACGGTGATTTTGCAATCAACTGGCAAGCCAATGGTGGCAATATCACCCACTATCGCCTGCAGCAAAAGGTCAACAGTCAGCCCTGGCCAGTGGACAATCCCGGCAACGATATAGATTTGGGCCTGGGCACTGAGACCACTTATGAAGCCAATGGCGAGACGGAGGGTGTCTACCAATTCCGACTAAAGGCCTGTAATACTGAAGCTTCTTGCACGGAAAGCTGGGTGTACAGCGATCCCATCGATGTACACAACCTGCAAGGTATTGCGCCGGTAGTGTCCGCCGAACAGCAGCCACAGTACATGGCCACAGGCGCCATGCGTTACAGCACCGATGTCAATTTCCGCGGCGACGCCACCATCTCCGTGCCCATTCACAGCGCTCCCGGAGTCAATGGTCTGGCCCCCAGCCTCAACCTCAGCTACTCCAGCGGCCACCACCGTCGCCACAAGGTCAATGACCTGCCGGAAGATATTTTGGGTTACGGCTGGCATCTCAGCGGCATCCCGGAAATCCGTCGCTGTGTCACCAACCGTCCCATGGAAGACAAACTCCAGTTGAACGATACCGATTCCATCTGCCTATCTGGCAGCCCGCTAGTGCTGATCAGCGGTAATCACTGGCAGACCGGGGCGGTATATCGCACGCTACGGGACCGTTTCGTACTGGTGGAGATCAAAGGCACCGCCGAAGAGCCCTGGTTCGAAGTCAAGCAGCCCAGTGGCAGTGTGCGGCAGTTCGGCGCTACCAACGACAGCCGTATCCTGATCGACAACGACGAAGGCAAGACACCTTACTATGCCTGGACCTTAAACAAAGTTACCGATGCCTTCGGCAACACCATCACTTACAACTATTATCGCGACTCGGTCAGCGGCATTAACTATCCGCTGAGTATCCTTTACGGCAACAACAACGACGCCAGAATCGAGTTTAAATATGCCACACGGGACGACGCAGCGCCCATGGCAATCGGCGACACCGGGTTCCAGCAGGGTCAACTGGTACTGCTACACCATATCAATGTGTTGCTGGATGGCAATATTCTGCGGGAGTACCGCCTGATCCCGGAAACCGCCCCAGAGGGTTGGAAACGCCTGGATAAAATCCAGCACTGCGCCTACGAAAAAAACAGCCAGCCGCAGGATCCCACCTACAAGTGCCTGGCGCCTCTGTCCTTCGGCTGGATGACTTCGGCAAGTGCCAATCCGGATGAATTTCTCACCGCAGTACAAACTGTCGATGATGGCACCAGATCGACTACCTTCACCCACGAGTTGATGACCGAAGGCGGATTTGAAGGGGATATGCCGGAAGCACCGTTTGGTGCAGGTATTCTGCCTGACAATAGTGAAGTGGAACCCCTGCAGGCCGTCAACGGTGAGTACAGGCACATAGTGACCTCCGTCTCCCGCAGCAATGGTATCGGCGGCAATCACATCACCAACTATCGCTATCAGGGCACCGGCTTCCGCAGCAAAAAACACTGGGGCTTTCTCGGTTACTATGCCCAGGGCGTACAGGATGCCGCTACGGGCATTACGACTTATCGCCAGTTCCGTCTGGACTTCCCCCACTTCGGCCGGGTGGCCAGGCTCGACCAGTACGACCATATCTTTGGTTCCCACAGTGAGCTGCTGTCGAAACAGCGCTACCGCTATGACAAGCTGGTGCTGACACATAACGGGAGCCCCACCTATTTCCCATTCCTGCGTGCCAGCCTCGATGCTATTCTGGAGGGCGGTCAGGAACTGGGCTTCAATTACAACTGGAACAGCTACGGCAAAGCCGGTTATGGAACGAATGGTGAGCTGTTGGACAGCGCCACCCAGATACAACGCGTAGTCACAAATGCCAGCACACCGGGTACTGAAACCTATTGGGGCCAGGTACCCGCCGTCAGTGTGGACGGCTCCGTTGAGCGCAGCCGCAGAGTCGTTACCAGCTTCCAAAACCGTACCAATCCCTGGTTGGTCGGGTTTGTCGAAGGGGAAAGCGAAGAGTACTTTGACGGGGATACGGGTGGCACCGCCGAACGCACCGTTACCGCAATGGCATCGCCCTTTGGCAATACGAATCGTATCGGTAGCCTGACGCGCTTTCCGGGCGATACCCGCTATGAGCTGAATATCCAATACGGCTACAGCGGCGATGGCAATCTCAGCAGCGAAACCGTCAGTGGTCACGCGTCGGCGGTGCCCGGCGCCGAGATAGATCAGCGCAGCAGCTCCGCCAGTAACTTCCTCGACAAGCGTTACCCGGGAATACTGACCAATGCACTCTCCCAGTCGGTGACTGTGGCCTACGATCAGCGATTTGGCTTGCCGGAGTCTGTCACTGACGCCAACAGCCGCACCACCCTGACTGAATACGACCCGTTTGGCCGCGAGCTGCAGCGCACCAATGCTGACAATGTAGCGATTAACTCCGTTTATGAAGACTGCAACAATATCTTCGACAGCTATCCCTGTCCCCTGCGCGGCAATCAGCTGGTGAGTTATCGGGTTACCACCAGCTCCGCGATCACGCCAACCAGTTACCGCTACTATGATGCACTGAACCGCCTGGTCCAGACCCGGTACGAGGCCTTCGAATCCGGCGCAACGGTGGTACAGGACCGCTTCTTCGACAACAAAGGTCTGCTGGTCGAAGAATCGGTGCCGCACTTTAGCAGCGAATCCGTGTTTGCCAGTGCAAGTTACGAATACGACCTGCGCAATCGACTGGAAACCACCTTTAAACCCGGTGGCGGCACCCTGCGTATCAACTACCAGCCGCAACTGGCACAGCGCCAGGTGTTGGTCCAGGTGGAAGAGGATGTCCTGGATTCCCTCGGCACCCTGCAGGAAACCCAAGTCAGGGAAAGCTACTACAGCCTGGCCGGTGACCTGGTCAAAACCATCGACGATCAAACCGGAGAGACTGTCACCACCCACTACAACTACGATGGCAGCGGTCTGCCCGAATCCATCTACGTGGAAGATCTCACCACGGAATCCCAGTTTATCTACGACCACGCCGGCTACCGCACCACACTGACCGGCCCCAACATCGGCAGTCTGACTGCTGAATACAACGCCCTGGGGCAGTTGGTGAAACAAACCGACAACAAAAACCAAAGTATCGATTACCAGTACGATCTGCTGGGCCGCCTGGAAGTCCAGACAGATGCGGAAGGGGTGGGCCACTGGTTCTATGACCCGGTCAATGGCATCGGTGGAATCGATAGGCGCAGCTACACCACCGGCGGCACCACCGTTTTTGAGGAAACCTATGTCTACAACGGTGAGAGCAAGCTGGATCGCATCGATACAGCGCTGACCGCCGGCGGTGAGACACGCGCCTTTGCCCATAGCTATGCCTACAAGGGCAGCGGAGACGGCCGCCTGGACAGCATGACCTATCCCAGCGGCATCACAGCCAGATATCAATATACCGGTGGCTACCTGTCGGGCATTACCGACGGCTCCGGCAACCCGCTCAAAACCTTTACCAGCGTCAACGCCTTTGGCCAGGTGGACGGTGAGCTGTATGGCAACAACGTGACCACCACCCGCACTTACAACCCGGATACGGGCCGGTTGGAAAGCCTCTCAACAGCTGGCTCCAGCCAGTTCCAAAACAGCCAGTACCAATGGCGCTCCAACGGCACCCTGGAAAGCCGCCTGGCGGATATTGGTAGCAGTAGTGAGAAACAAGAGCGATTCACCTACGATGGCCTCAACCGCCTCACCAGCGCAGAAACCCTGCTCGGCGGCAGCAGCCAGCGCACACTCACTACGCTGTACAATAAGCTGGGCAATATCACCAGCAAGACCAGCAGCCACGGGGCCGATACCAATGTCACCGGCTACCAGTACGGCGGGTCTGGCAATGCCGGTCCCAATGCGGTGAGCAGTGTCACCATCGGAGGGGAAAGCTATAGTCTGAACTACGACCTAAACGGGGCCATCACCCACTACGATGCGGCGGTCAGCGAAGACAAGTGGATTCGCTGGAATGCCCGGCAAATGGCCACCGAAGTCACTGTTGGTGACAGTCAGAGCACCGCAACCCCCACTGCCAGAGACAAATTCCACTACGGTCCCAACGGCCAGCGCTTCTACCGGGAATCCAGCTGGATGGAGGACGGCCACCTGCAAACGGAGAAGGCCTTCTACGTGGGCAGCTACGAGGAGCTGATCCCCGGCGATGCAACCATCACCAAGGTGGAAAGAACCAAGCTGGACAACAATGTGGTGCATATCGGCATTACCGATACCATGGGCAGCACTGGCGAATTCCAGTACCTGCACCGGGATCACCTGGGTTCCATTGAAAAAGTCACGGATGAAAGTGGAAGTCTGATTCTCGACACCGCTTTCGACCCCAGTGGCAAACGCAGAAAAGCCGACTGGAGCCAGGAGATGGACCCGCAAGGTCTGGAAGTTCTGCTGGCCTCCCAGAGCCTGGTCACCAACCGGGGCTTCACCGGCCACGAGCACCTGGACAGGACCGGCTTGATCCATATGAATGGGCGGATATATGATCCGACCTTGGGGAGATTCCTGAGTCCGGATCCCTTAGTGCAGGCACCGACCTTCAGTCAGAGCTGGAATCGTTACAGCTACGCTTTCAACAACCCGGTGGGTTTTACAGATCCTACGGGCTTTGTAACTGAAGATGATGATGAAAAACACATGGATGGCGGTGGCGGTGGCGATGGCGGTGGCGGTGGCGGTGGCGGTGGCGGTGGCGGTGGCGGTGGCGGTGGCGGTGAAGGTGGTGGTCAAATTGTACCGCACGAAAAGCGGCCAATAGATACGTTACCCGTCAGGGGGAAAAAGCCAAAGAAATTCAGAAGTCCATTTACTTCGCGAGGTGGTGGTAGGTGGAAATCAATTTCATGGAGAAACCTCAGGACTTTGACAGGTGGTGGGCGGTCAGGCGGAGGTGGAGGTTACTTTTACGTCTCACAAACTTCCTCTTCGGGTAGTTCGAATTCGTCTTCTGATGACGCGGGAAGTGAAGNATGGACCCGCAAGGTCTGGAAGTTCTGCTGGCCTCCCAGAGCCTGGTCACCAACCGGGGCTTCACCGGCCACGAGCACCTGGACAGGACCGGCTTGATCCATATGAATGGGCGGATATATGATCCGACCTTGGGGAGATTCCTGAGTCCGGATCCCTTAGTGCAGGCACCGACCTTCAGTCAGAGCTGGAATCGTTACAGCTACGCTTTCAACAACCCGGTGGGTTTTACAGATCCTACGGGCTTTGTAACTGAAGATGATGATGAGAAACACATGGATGGCGGTGGCGGTGGCGATGGCGGTGGCGGTGGCGGTGGCGGTGGCGGTGGCGGTGGCGGTGGCGGTGGCGGTGGCGATGGCGGTGGCGATGGCGGTGGCGGTGAAGGTGGTGGTCAAATTGTACCGCACGAAAAGCGGCCAATAGATACGTTACCCGTCAGGGGGAAAAAGCCAAAGAAATTCAGAAGTCCATTTACTTCGCGAGGTGGTGGTAGGTGGAAATCAATTTCATGGAGAAACCTCAGGACTTTGACAGGTGGTGGGCGGTCAGGCGGAGGTGGAGGTTACTTTTACGTCTCACAAACTTCCTCTTCGGGTAGTTCGAATTCGTCTTCTGATGACGCGGGAAATGAAGATGATACCGAGGATAGTAAAGTGTCCCCCGCGGGGACTCCTTATGATGAAGAAGTGGTAGTTAGGGGGGATTCGAATGCACAAAAGGCCTTTATCTCCATCGGGTACGGAGCTCGTGAACTTGATAGGCTAGTTGGATTTTGGCGAGGTTTTGGAAAAGGATTTAAATCATTGGGTGCTGGTATTGTCAAAGCTATTGGATACGGCGGATCATATTGGGCAAGTAATGTTTGCTCAGCTTGGTCATCAGAGTGTGCCTCCACCCACCAATATATCAGTGATGAGGCCGGACGAATCGGTTTGGCACTTTATGATCTTACCCTTGATGAGGCTATGACCGCCCTTGTGTTGTCATCAGCATCTAACACGGCTGAGGGCTATGTCACGGGAAGGGCAGCAGCTGCATATGGCCTTAGTAAAATGCCCGGACGAATATATTTGAAGATCGGGATAGGGGCTGTGGCTGTTGCTGGTAATATGCTTCAAATGTCCGAAATGCACGGTGATGCATTAACGGGAGCACATTTGGTTAATGCTGTTGTAATGGGGGCTCAAAATGATATGTGATTGTGGTAATAGGTTAAATGCCTTGCGTGTCATAGTCGCTACGCTTTCTAAACCTGCACATTGCCCTTCTTGTGGTAAGTTCGTGTATGTTAAAACTCCGGTTTCAGAACCCCTCATGGTAATATTTGGTGTTCTCTTACTTGTAGTTTCGCTTTTTCTTTCGATTAAAAAAGAGTGGCTCTATTTATTTTTTTCTTTCGGGATTGTTTGTATTTTTCTATTTTTTATACGCATTATTGAGGTGAAGTTTATAGGAATTAGGTCTGAAACCAAGGATGAGTATACTAGATCTAAAAGCTTAGATTTTTCTGCTCGGCTAGTTTGGGGCGGATTGTTTGTAATCTTAATGATAGTCGCGTATTTTGTTTTTTAGTTAAAGAGGGGCGCTAACTGTTAATGGATAGCGCTCCAAGATTACCCGAAACGCCGTGTCCTTGCCTTGCTCATCAGAATAATTGGGGTCAGAGCAGAATAATTGGGGTGAGAGTAAAGAGGAACAGGTTCCCGCCGATGCCGCTATCCTCGCCATCCGCAAAACCCGGCTCAGCGACGGCGTGCAGCATATCGCCATTCAGGATCTCAGCAGCACCAGCGGTGAATACCAGTACCTGCATCGGGGTCATCTGGGTTCTGTAGAAAAAGTTACCGATGACACAGGCGCGGAGATTCTCAGCACCGCTTTCAATCCCGATGGCAGCCGCCGCCAGGGCGACTGGAGTGGCGACCTGACCCAGCAGCAGCTGGAGGATCTGCTCGCCGCCCAGGGCCTCACCACCCGGCGCGGCTACACCGGCCACGAGCATCTGGACAGGACCGGCCTGATCCATATGAACGGGCGGATATATGATCCGACCTTGGGGAGATTCCTGAGTCCGGATCCCTTAGTGCAGGCACCGACCTTCAGTCAGAGCTGGAATCGTTACAGTTACGCTTTCAACAACCCGGTGGGTTTTACAGATCCTACGGGCTTTGTAACTGAAGAGGATGATGAAGTCCACCTGGATGGTGGTGGCGGTGGTGATGTTGGAGGTGAGTCAGTGGAAGGCGTAGAGGTCACTGACAAATCAGAAAGAAGCCCATTTACGTCGCGAGGTGGTGGCGGATGGAGAGAAATCTCACCAACGAATCTTTCGACTTTGACGAATGGCGGGCCATCAAATTCAACAGGAGAACGTTACCGGTATGTCTCACAAACTTCCTCTGCCAGTAGTTCGGACTCGTCTTCTGATGACGCGGGAAGTGAAGATGATACCGAGGATAGTAAAGTGTCTCCCGCGGGGACTCCTTATGATGAAGAAGTGGTAGTTAGAGGGAATTCGAAGACACAAGAGGGTGGGGGGAGATTTTTCCGTGGAGTGGGATCCTTTTTCAGGGGTTTATATAGATACACTCGACATGAGAACAGAATCCTGGGAGGAGCTGGTGCAGGAGAGGCTGTTCAAGCGAATACAGTGGAGCACATGCTGCTTGGGGAAGCATTAGGAATTGCGTTACATACAAATCAAACGCAAATTAAGGAGGGTGGTAATAAGTTGTTAGAAAGTGGAGAGATTATAGCGGGTCGCCAACTTACAGGGCTTTTAAGTGGTGTTGCCATAGGTGGGGCTGGGGCAGGGCCATCATTTGGAATCGTGGCTGGTATGGGGGATGTGTACTATGGTATTGAATCCCTAGCGTCAGAACTGAATTTGAATGTTTCCACTGTTGATTATAATCGACCGATATTGCCGCAGATTTCAGATACCATGGTACGAGGTTATGCAGAACGCAGATTGGGTAATCTTGTTAACACTTTTCTCTCTGGTCAAGATTAGTGGGTTTTATAAATGGGCGCATATTGTAAAACGTGTAAGAAATATAAAATTCCGCCAATGGCTGCACTAGCTAGTCTGACTGGTGATGGTGCTAGATGTTTAAGTTGTGGTACGAATTATCTGATTGCAGGATTTTCAAAATTGCTTTATCTGACTTTGGAAGGTGCGGCAGTTCTATTATCGGTATATGTATCTTTTTATTTTTTAACAGTAACTCCATTGGCGGTTTGTATTATTTTGGTTTTATTGATACGGTTATTTTTTGCTCCCCTCATCGCAAAACCAACACCTAAGAAGTTCTTTGGGAAACGCAGTAAAACTTGATATTCCTAGAAAATTGGCAAGCTTACTTGCAGGGGATTCTTTTAGATGGGTAGCAATGTTGTTAGCTCTTACAATGCCTATAGAGTCTTGCAATCGCAGTCGATAATCTTCTTTCCCGAGAATGAAAATTATCAAAGCCATGGCAGAGTAATCTGCTGGGGTTTATTTTCAGCATGCTTATAGGGAGGATTGGCTTGGGAGTTGGAATATCTTATTACACATCGCCTTATGGAGCTGGCTTGGCAATTATGGGGTTAAGTGGTAGGGCATTGCGGGCCTCACAAACCTACGGTTCTGGAGTGCAGTTGAATCAGTTGATCGAAGGTGCGCTTATAGGTGAGGGCCCATAAATGAATATTGTTGACTCTCGATGCGGTAACTGTGATTCAAGTCTAGGAGCAAAGGCTGTTCTAGTGAGAGCAGGCTTTGAGTGTCAGTGCAGGGGTTGTCAAGCTTATTGTCAAACTCCGCACAAATTTTCTTATCTATATTTATGCCTTTGTGTGGCTGCTTTTCCATTTATTTTTATGTTTTGGATTTCTAAGGTATCAGTAAACCTGCCATTATTTGTATTAAGTTTGAGTGGGGGTTGGTTGCTAATCTACTTTGTGGAGTTTTTTCTACTTTCCCCTGTTTGTGCAACAGCGGAAGAGTATACGGCTTCCAAGAAAGCAAAAAATTACAAAATTTTAGGGTTCCTTCTTGTGTTTTTTGTCGTTTGGCTTATCGTGAGTTAGATTGCTAGCTTGGTGGCACTAAGCCTTATAGCTTAGTAAGCAAAACCACCAAAGCCCCGGTAGAGTAATCTGCCGGGTCTTTGTCTTTAAGACACTTATCCAGCAGTCAATACCAAACACCGCTTCATCCCCCTGACTGGCGACTTGACCTCAAAACTCGCTTGGTGGGAGGACCAAATAATGGGTTTATTGATCGCTTTGGTAATGAGTGGACTCGAGGGCCGTCCAGGACTAAAGGGCAGGCGTTTGAGTGGGATGTTCAACTTTCTAGAACTGGTCGAAAAAAATTGGGGTGGGCCACGCGGGAAGGTAGCCACGTAAATATTTCTTTGGATGGGCTACACATAGGTAGGTTCATGATGCTAGCATTATATGATTTCTATGACGTAGTTTTGGTTAAGACTGATCGTGAAGCTCTTTCAGAAATAAATGGGAAAAAGGGTGCCATTTTGGGGCGGGCTGAAAATGATCAAGGCGAATGGTCTTATTCAGTTCACATATTTGAATCGGAAGAATGTTGGGATGTTATGGAAGCAGAACTTGAATCTACCGGTACGGCAATGGCTAGAGAAGACTTTTATGACGGTGATTCAGTAATTATTGAAGTTGATAGTAAAACTGGAGAGGGGAAACTGAAAAATTCTTAATGCAGTTATATGCGTGCGGCAAGCAACGCAGCTAATCTGGCAGCTTCAATATGAAATTGGCATATGTTTACTTGAAAAACCTTTTTTCTTATCCGTATTTCACTTGTGGTTTTTATGGGTTGATAATCGGCTCAGTCTTCTTTTCCGGGTAGATACGGGAAAGTTTGGCTGGGTGACAATTGCGATATTGGTGGTTTGGGTAATCGTTAGCCTCGCTTTTTTTGTGGTGAAAATGAAAAATATCGACAGAATTAAAGATTAGGGCCGGAGTGAGAAAGCTGCTCACTCCGGCAGCTCGCCAGTCGCTTGGCACTTTCCTGAGCCTGTATTGCGTAAATGCCATTCAGATCGGAGTAAGATTTTGACACTTTTTTCGTGTGGTCCATGGACCCGGTAACAGTACCTCGGGCAGTGAAAACGATGAGGATTCCGAGGCAGTAAAGCCGCCAGGTGCGAATAATTTTGAATGTGGTCCAGATGGGGATTGCATAGCTGTTTACGGTAATGCACAAAAGAATACAGTTGGTGGCTTTTTCGAGCTATTAGCGTGTAATTCTGGCGTATGTGCAATGCGCTCACAAACATTCAAAACACCAGAGCAGATTGCAAAGCACCAGACACTGAACAATTTGCGAACCGCAGTGAAGACGACGACATTAAGTTTGCTTGGCACTGCTATAGGCGGGGTTGTGGTTACAGTATTAGCAGGTACCGCTACAGCTAAAGGAGTCCTTGGCGATCCTCAGGTTGATTATGCTTTACAGGTAGGAGATACGATAATCCAGGAGATTAGTGCAGATTTTGTAACGGGATTCCACAATGATAGTGGTCTTCAAAATCTTATTATTACACAAACTATAGTTAATGGTGAGGGGGTTATCGTTAGAAGGCGGCAAGGCCCATCGGGGTTTTAGTGATTATGAAATCTGTATTAATTTATTTAAAAAAGCTTTTTTCCTATCGATTTTTCTTGAGTGGTTTTTTTGGGTTGGTAACGTATTCGACCTATTTTTTTAGAGTTGATTTGGGACAGTTCGGTTGGATACCAATTGCAGTATTTATTGTCTGGATAATCTTTAGCCTCATTTTTTTTTGTGATGAAAATGAAAAATATCGACAGAACTAAAAAATAGGATCGGAGTGAGAAAGCTGCTCACTCCGGCAGCTCGCCGGTCGCTTTCCTGAGCCTGTATTAAGTAAATGCCATTTAGATCGGAGTAAGATTTTGGCACTTTTTTCGTGTGGTCTGATGTATTTCTTCCATTAGAAGCGGGTGGCTGATTTCGATAAAGTGAGATCAGCCCCCGCACCAGTTTCACCTCTCTCTCCCATAATATTTATCTCGCAGGCCTATACCAACGGTACTGGTTGTCAAGTCTTGGGAAAAGCGGGCTAGTAGTTTATTTATTCACGTTAAATACTATTTGCTGACATAATTATTTTAGTTGGTGCTTATGTCTTGATTTATTTGTCTATCTGAGGCGACTTAAAAGAGAATTATAGAGGAATGGAAAAGGATGATACAATAGTAGTTCGGAAATTTCCAACTCAGTAACTTCGGAGTCTGTCATTCTATAAGGTTATTCATAGCAACTTAGGGCTGCCCAAGGTGCGTGATAAATGCTGATGATTAGATCGCAGGCCTTGACTTATCAGGGTTGGAGCTGTCCGAGGTGTTGTTGTATTTCATAATGTATATACAGGATTGTAATTTTGAAAGAACTGACTATAAAAAAACCTTTGCAAAAGGCTGTGTTGAAAAATTCTGTCTGTGGTATGACTTTAATCTGCGCATCGGCATTGGTTCAGGCTGATACGATCAGTACAAAAATAGACCTGGGTGGACCCTTTCCCTTTAGGATGGAAGATGGAATTAGGCACGAGGTGGATTTAGATATAGGCTATAAATTCGATTCCATCGAAGAAATTTGCATCAATGCTGAGCCTAAAGATGGAGATGCCACTTTTGCAGTTTTTGGGGTCGAGAGCGAGCCTCTAGATCCTTCCATTCTGACTATTCCTCTATATTTCGCGGTGCCGATCGTTTATTCCGTCTATGCTCCAACTCCAGAAAATCCCAATCCCTCACCACAGATAGGAAGCATCAGCTTTTGTGACGGTGCAAATAGTCCCTTGGCGAAAAATTTTCTCGATGGGGAAGGTGAATTTACGTTCAAGGTGTCCGGTGGTCATATGGAGTTCTGGGACTTTGAGCTGGTTGTCGAGGGTGACGTCTCTGATACTCAGTTGGCGGTTATGCTTGACGAGCCTGCTCAATTTTCTGTTCCCTCCTACGGAGGAAGAGTCAATTATGATGCAAGTATTCGCAATTTAGACTCTACACAATCGTTGGTTACACTAAAACAATGGAGTGTACTCAAATTCCCCAACGGGGATGCTTATCCCATTCATAAATCACGAGATATCGTGTTGAATTATTCTGAGGCAAAGGACTTTACTAGAACTTATCTCAACATACCAGCTTGGTTTGAGGCTGGGGATTATGAGCTGATCTGGTATGTAACTGATTCAAGCGCTGAAACTCGAGTGAAAGACAGCCTGTATTTCACAAAAAGCGCTGATTAAGTTTCCCTTTCAGTCTTTGAGTAAATGATAGGTTTTGAGTATAATTTTGGTGGTTTTTTACTTTTAGCCTGATGTATTTATTTCGTTAGAAGCGTGTGGCTGATTTCAATAAAGTGAGATCAGCTCCCGCATCAGTTCCGTCTCGTGTCCCCATGATACTCATACCCGGGGTCAGCGCCTATAAGCAGCTGATCCAGGCGCTTCCCATCGATCCATACCGCAGCTAGTAGCCGTAATACTTGCCCCGTTCTATCTCCTCTAGCAAGTTGTTGAAAAAGGCATCCTGCCTATTTCAAAACATGAAAAGCGAAAAATGTGATTTTCACTTTTCTCCCAAAATCAACGACTAAAGCGTCGCTGATTTTTCCGGAATATCCATATTCTGGTAGCAGGCGTCGAAATTTTTTTGAAATTCAGCAGCCTGCTAGGCGTACTTCCTGGGCGCTGCTGAGTAGGTTGACGGTGAATTTCTTGGCCATGAGGGCCAGCTCCTTTTCAGTTTGGAAGTTCTGTAGTATGGAAGGTCCCGCCTTGGATTGAGACGACTTCCATAGGGCCACTATAAGGGGGTATCGCGGACGGGTGATCTAGTGGGTTAAATTGCTTTATTCATTTGTCTGCGAATCTTGCTGTCGAGTGAGCGGAGCAGCTGGCCTGTGTTCAGGGGTTTATGGTGAGTTTTGGGTGAGTTAAAGGTAAGGGAAGTGGGCTTAGTTTCGATATTGATCTCAAAGCTCGCTTGGCGCAGCCCGTGACCCTTCATCTGAATCCAAGGCGTTGAGAAGTTGCCGGAGTAGGATGGCTGCGCCTTAATGCCAGATTAAGGGCCTCGGGGAAATGTCTTGATATGAACGCACCGAATCAAGTGTTTTTTGGCATCGATACGGCTGCTGCATTAAGGAATTGAATTCAAGCACAGAAATAGGCAATCCTAATGCAGGAATTGGACTTGTTGTGGTGCTAGGAAACTTCTATTTTATATGACTGATATTTGGCAAGCAAACGAAGGAGAGGCCGCTATGGGAAACAATATTGAAGGAAAAGTTGTCGTTGTTACTGGTGCCAGCAGTGGGCTGGGTGAGGCAACCTCGCGTCATTTGGCGTCGTTAGGTGCAAAAATTATGTTAGGTGCACGCCGGGAAGATAAGCTGGCAGCTATTGTCAATGATATTAGGGGTGCAGGCGGTGAGGCTGATTATTTGGTCACGGATGTAACAGTAAAAAGTGAGGTTTTGAAGCTTGTGCAAAAAGCGACCAGCAGTTTCGGACGTCTGGATGTCATCGTCAATAACGCCGGGTTAATGTCAATTGCGCCAATGTCAGAATGCAATACCGATGAATGGGATCGTATGATTGATATCAATATCAAGGGCGTTCTTTATGGGGTAGCAGCAGCCTTGCCTGTCTTCGAAAAACAGGAAAGCGGACATTTTATTAATATTTCTTCTGTGGCAGGGATTAAGGTCTTTAGCCCTGGCGGGACAGTGTACAGCGGCACAAAATTTGCGGTGCGGGCAATCAGTGAAGGCTTGCGCCATGAAGTTGGCGGTAAAATCCGCACAACATCCATTGAACCTGGGGCCGTTGAATCTGAATTGAAATATGGGTCGTCCCATGAAGACAGCTCCGCCTTTGTCAGGGAATTCTATGAGAATAACGAAATCCCGTCTGATTCTGTAGCACGTGCGATTGCTTATGCGATTGAGCAGCCAGCTGATGTCGATATCAACGAAATCGTTATCCGCCCAACTGTCCAGGAATTTTAAGCCCGATAGGACAGAAGAAATTTGAAAACCGCTGTCGTAAAACCCGACCTGATTTCGTGTATAGCCGCACGTTTATTCGATATCGCTGTCCCGCATAAGGGTCAGATCGAATTGAAGGCTGGCATCACATAAAGACCTTAAAAATTATTGGGGCTGGAATAAATTTCTGGCGCCCTTTTATTCTTGGATTGACGTGCTTTCCTGTACAAAACGGATGGTTGATTTTGACAGAGGTGAATCTTCCGCGGATCAATTTCACTTCTTGCCGCCATGATACTTACTATCCAAGACCAGTACCTATAGGCAGCTGGTTGTTTAGTTGCAAGCCTTCCCTTGTAGTCTCAGTTCGCAAGTGTCGTCCGTAGCGAATGTATGGATAGTGTCCCTAACAGCCTGAATCCTGTCTGGGCTTGCGGGCGTGATATTTCTTCCATTCGATTCAGTTTCCCAGCAGAATTTGTGATATTTCATAACTGGCGCGAAATAACTTTGTAATTGTTCGCGCGCAATGAATTTATTGCCTTAACATAAATATTGCGGTATTTTTGTTTTGCACTGTTAAAGATTATTTACATGGATGAAATAATTATGAAAATTAAATTTCTACTAATATTGTCGCTACTTGCATTTGGGTCTTTAAAAGCATATTCCTCATGCGTGATGGCTAGTGGAACGGTATATTTAGACCCAAGCAATCCTGCAAATAATTCCGAATTGTTGGTTGGCAACGTATCTAATGTTGCTTTTGGTCAGTATTTTTTGGACCAGTCAATTCAGGGTGGTGGATTAATTAGCACTTTTCAAGCATTTCCAGGTTTTTTTAGTAATAATCGGTATGGATTTATTGGGTCCTCAACCACTTTGTATACTTCTGTCCAAGTTCTACCAACGGCCTCTCCAGGTGCCGTCAATATTTCACAGCGTATTATTGATGTTGCTGGTAGAATTATTTGCTCCGGAAGCTTTCAGGTTGTCATTCTTTAAATAACGAGGTTGGAGGAGGAGTTTAACGATTTTTCCTTGTAGGCTGGTACATTTCCTCGACCTGAAGCAGATAGCTGAACTCGGTAAAGCGCGTTCAGTTATCTGCACCAATTCGGCCTCTGGTCCCCGTGATAGCCTGACCCAAGACCAACAAAGATCAGCGGCCAGTGCAGTCGTTGCCCATCGGCCCATTTCCCGGCGAGCAAGCGGAAATAATTACGCCGCTCAATCTATTTCAGGTTCGCTTATCGACTAAAGTGGATCAGCCTGGGTGCAAGGTAGTGCAGAAGGTCTCACCTTGGGTTGAGGCGACTTCTGCAAGAGCTGAAAGGGTGGTAGCAAGAATGGGTGATTTAGTGGGTTAAATTGCTCTATTCGCTTGCCAGCGGAATCTGCTGTGGGGTGAGCCGAAGCAGCTGCCCTGTGTTCAGTGGTATGCGGTTACTGTTGGGGCGTTATAGGTAAGGGAAGTGGGCTCAGTTGTCGATGGGGTCGAAGAGCGGGGCTGGGGTGCGCCGGAGGGCTGAAGAGTGTCAGTTTGCTGATTTGTGAAAGGGGAGTTTGGTGCCCAGGAGAAGACTTGAACTTCCACGACCGTTAGGTCACTAGCACCTGAAGCTAGCGCGTCTACCAATTCCGCCACCTGGGCAATCAACGGCGTTGACCGTTGAGGAGGCGCACTATAGAGACTTGTCCCAGGGGTGTCAACGACCTGCTGCGGCTTTTTCGTCCCGGCCCACGGCAGTCGGGAAATGTGCGCAAATCGCTTATACTGCTCATCAATAGATGCAAACTTCCGGTTTTACCTGCCGGCCCTCAGACCTCCTTCACCAAGCGCACAAGTCCCCGGAAGGCTCCGGAGCCGTCCGAGGGGCAGGCCAATTCGGACCACGGATATTATTTTGACTCGAAATACGACCCCTATGGACGCCGACCCGCACGCGGAGCGGGAAGCGGAGAAATACGACAAGCCGGTTCCCAGCCGCGAATACCTGTTGCAGCTGCTGGAGCGGCAGCCGGGCCCGGTGTCCTGGGAGACACTGGCGGATGTGTTGGAACTGGCGGACGAGGATCGCCGCGAGGGGGTGCGGCGGCGCCTGATCGCCATGTCCCGCGACGGCCAGATCGCCAGCAACCGCGCCGGCGATTTCGGCGTGCTGGAAAAGATGAGCCTGGTGCGCGGCCGGGTGATCGGGCACCGGGATGGCTTTGGCTTCGTTACCCCGCGGGAGGGGGGCGAGGACCTGTTTCTCTCCCACCGGCAGATGCGCAAGGTTTTTGACGGCGATGAGGTGCTGGTGCGGGAAACGCCGGGGGGCTTCCGCGGCAAGCGGGAAGCGGCGGTGGTGCGGGTTATCCAACACAATACGCGCCAGTTGGCGGGGCGGTTGTTCCGGGAAAACGGTATCTGCTTTGTGCGGCCGGACAATCCGCGCATCAGCCTGGACGTTATGGTTGCGGCGGAGAAGACCGCCGATGCGGGTCACGGCCAGTATGTGGTGGTGGATATCATCGCCCAGCCGGGAAGGGATTCGCTGCCCCAGGGGGAGGTGGTGGAGGTGCTGGGTGATCACCTGGCGCCGGGGATGGAGATAGACCTGGCGATCCGCAACTACGGCCTGCCCCACACCTGGCCGGCGGCGGTGCAGCTGGAGGTGGACGCCATCCCGGAAGAGGTGGAGGAGCGCCACAAGAAGGGGCGGGTGGACCTGCGCCATTTGCCGCTGGTGACCATCGATGGGGAGGACGCGCGCGATTTCGATGACGCCGTGTTCTGTGAAATGACCGCCGACGACAGCTGGAAACTGCTGGTGGCGATCGCCGATGTGTCCCACTATGTGCATCCGGGCAGCGCCCTGGACCAGGAGGCGCACAGCCGTGGCAACTCGGTCTATTTCCCCGATTTCGTGTTGCCGATGCTGCCGGAAAAACTGTCCAACGGCCTCTGTTCCCTGAACCCGGAGGTTGACCGCTTGTGCATGGTGTGCGAAATGCACATAGGCAGCGATGGAAAGATCCGGAATTTCCGCTTTTTCGAGGGCGTGATGCGCAGCTATGCGCGGCTGACCTATACCCAGGTGGGCCAGATTGTGGCCGAGCGGGACAACCGCAGCAGCGGATTGCGTAAACAGTTCGCCGCGCTGACACCGCACCTGGACAATTTGCACCAGCTCTATAGGGCACTGCGGGGAGCGCGGGACCGGCGCGGCGCCATCGATTTCGAGACCACCGAAACCCGGATTCTCTTCGACCCGCAGCGCAAGATAGAGCGCATAGTGCCGGTCACCCGCAACGACGCCCACAAGATGATCGAGGAGGCGATGCTGGCGGCCAATGTGTGCGCGGCGCAGCTGATGACGCTGTCGGGCCAGCCGGGCCTGTACCGGGTGCACGATGTGCCCAAGGAGGAAAAGCTCTCCAATTTGCGCGAATACCTGGGTGAGCTGGGCCTGCGCCTGCCAGGTGGCGCCGAGCCCCGGCCAAAGGATTTCCAGGCGCTGCTGGAGCAGGTAGAGGGGCGCGCGGATGCCCACATCATCCAGATGATGTTGCTGCGCTCCATGAACCAGGCGCTGTACCAGCCGGAGAATCGCGGCCACTTTGGCCTGGATTACGATTCCTATGCGCATTTCACCTCGCCCATCCGCCGCTATCCGGACCTGCTGCTGCACCGGTTGCTGCGCTGGTTGATTCGCAACGGCAGCGCCAACGAGCGGGCTGTGGCGGAAAAAGTGCACGCAGTTCCGGGCGCGGAGGCGCTGCAGCGGGAAAAAATCACGCCCTACGACACCGGTGCCATGGTGCAGTTGGGAGAGCACTGCTCCATGACCGAGCGCCGCGCGGACGACGCGACGCGGGATGTGGTGAGTTGGCTGAAGTGCGAATACCTGCAGGATCATGTGGGCGAGGTCTACCCGGGGGTGATCAGTGCGGTCACCGGTTTCGGCTTGTTTGTGGAGCTGGACCAGTTCTATGTGGAGGGGCTGATTCACGTTTCCTCGCTGCCCAAGGATTACTATCGTTTCGAGCAGGCCCACCAGCGTTTGATCGGCGAGCGCAGCGGCCAGCGCTATCACCTGGGGGATTCGGTCACGGTCAGGGTGGCCAGGGTGGACCTGGAAGAGCGCAAGGTGGATTTTGTACTGGAGCGGCTGTTGCCGCGCCGAAAGCGCGATAACACTGAGGTCAGTGCGCGGGCCATGGAACTGGCGGTGGAACACCAGCAGGAGCGGCGCCGGCGCGGCAAGGCGGTCGAGGGGGCTGCGGACAAGGCGGATAGAGAGCCGCGCGGCAAGGCCAGTCCCTGGGGCCGGCGTGCGGAGGTTGCGGCGACGACGCCGTTTCGCAAGCGCAAGGTGGGCGCCACGGAAGCGGAGCCGGTAGCGCCGCAGCCGGAAGCCCCGGCCGAACCGGAGGCAGAAGGGGACGAGCAGCCGCGCAGGCGCCGCGGCCCCAGGCGTACGCCCCCGCGCAAGGGCGGCAAACGCCCGGCGGTGGCGGCCCGCAAGGCGTCGCAGAAAGCCGAGAAAAAAGGCAAGAGCCAAAAAAAGAAACCGCAAAAGAAAAAAGCCCCCAAAGGTAAGAAGAAATAAATCGTGTCGGAGCAGTTAATTTACGGCCTGCACTCGGTGCAGGCCCTGTTGAAGAGCGCACCGCAACAGGTGCAGCAGCTGTTGCTGCTGCGCGGGCGCAAAGATATGCGCCTGCAGAAAATCCTCAGCCAGGCGGAGAAAAACGCGATTGCGGTGCGCTTTGTGGACCGCCAGACGCTGGATGAAAAAGTGGGCGAGGCGGGCAACCACCAGGGCGTGGTGGCGATTTGCGCGGGCGAGACCCGGGTGCAGGACGAACAGTTTTTACGGCAGCTGCTGCAGGAGCTGGCCGCCAGCGGGGAGGCCCCGTTTCTGTTGATCCTGGACGGTGTAACCGACCCCCACAACCTGGGCGCCTGCCTGCGCTCCGCCGAGGCCGCGGGCGTGCACGCGGTGATCGCCCCCAAGGACAAATCCGCCGGCCTGACGCCCACGGCGCGCAAGGTGGCCTGCGGTGCCGCGGAGGTGCTGCCGTTCGTGACGGTGACCAACCTGGCCCGCACCCTGGAGCAGTTGAAGCAGGCCGGTGTCTGGATTTTCGGGGCCGCGGGTGAAGCGGAACAGGATATTTACCAGAGCCAGCTCACCGGCCCGCTGGCACTGGTGATGGGCGCGGAGGGCAGCGGCCTGCGCCGGCTGACGCGGGAAAAATGCGATTACCTGCTGAAGATTCCGATGGCGGGCGAGGTGAGCAGCCTGAATGTGTCGGTAGCGGCGGGGGTGTGCCTGTTCGAGGCGGTGCGGCAGCGGCGCTGAGGCCGGCTTTCCGCCCCGGCAGCCGTACCCTGTCGCTCAAGCTCCCCCGGCGTAGAGTTCCTGCGCCGGCCGATACATCACCCAGGAGGTGAGGACATACTTGTCGCCGGATAGCGGCGCATTGCCGCGGTGGGTGTGGGTGAAGCCGCAGGGGGACAGTATGAGGTGGCCCCGGCGCGGCTTGATTTTGGTTCCCTGGTAACAGAATTCCGTCTCGCCACCCTCCTCCACATCATTCAGGTACAGGAGCCAGAACAGCACCCTGTGCAGCGACTTCTGCGCCGGGTCACTGGGGTGGGGGTAGTGCTCCGAGTGCCAGTGAAAGAAGCCGCCCCGGGTCTGCTCATAGTGCTGGAAATTGATCTGGTCGAGGCGGTAAAAGCCCGCGATCAGCGCCTGCAGCTGGCGGTCGTCCAGCTTGCCAATGTCCCCGCTGGCCAGGTTGTGCCTCTTGCCGGTGTCCTGGTCCAGGAGGGCCGGGGACAGGGCGCCGGTGAGCATATGGGGGTAGCGGCGGCAGTATGCCATTAAGCCGTAGCTGACCATCTTATTGATGGTGGCGCACTCGTCGCGCCAGTGGTCCAGGTAGGAAATATACAGGTCGGTACTGTTTTTCTTGTTTTGGTCGACGCCGGAGCCGGTGCGCCCGGGCTGCTTGTGGGTATCGTCGCGAAAGCGCCCGATCAGTCGATCGCAGTAGTCCGCCGGAGCCATGTCCTCGAACAGCACAATCATTGAATCCATGGTTTTCTCCTGCACCGAAGGTTGCGTGCGACTGCTGGGGATAAGCTGAGACGAAGACTGGCCGGGATCCTGCAACTGGACGGCCGGGGCTGCCGGTAGGGGTCCGTTTCAGCGGGGGCCGGTCAACTTGCAACCAACCGGGCGAATGCATAGAATACGCCGCCCGCAATGGGCCCCTTGTTTAGCCGGGGCCATTGTACTCCTTGCCTCACCGGACTGTCCGGGGGGCTGCTTAAACCGTAAGGAGCCGAAATGCGTCATTACGAAATTGTATTCCTGGTCCACCCGGATCAGAGCGAGCAGGTGCCTGGTATGGTAGAGCGCTACACCGCTGCCATCAAGGACAGCGGTGGCCAGGTCCACCGTCTGGAAGACTGGGGCCGCCGCCGCCTGGCCTATCCAATCAACAAGATCCACAAGGCGCACTACGTTCTGATGAACGTCGAGTGCACCGAGGAAGCGCTGCAGGAGCTGACCACCAACTTCCGCTACAACGACGCGGTGCTGCGCAACCTGGTGATGCGCGAAGACGAGGCCATCACCGAGGAAAGCCCGATCATGAAAGCGGAGAAGGAGAGCCGTGAACGCAAGGCGGCGCGCGCTGAACGCACTGAGCGTCGCGAGCGCACTGAGCGCCCCGAGCGGGAGGAAAAGCCTTCCACGGAGGAAACCGAGTCTTCTGATAACGCTGCAAGCGAAGAATAAGGGGTTAGCACATGGCACGTTTTTTTCGTCGTCGCAAGTTCTGCCGTTTCACCGCTGAAGGCGTAAAGCGTATCGATTACAAAGATCTCGATACCCTGAAGGCCTACATCTCCGAGACCGGCAAAATAGTACCGAGCCGTATTACGGGCACCAAGGCCAAGTACCAGCGCCAGCTGGCCACAGCGGTCAAGCGCGCCCGCTACCTGGCACTGCTGCCTTACACGGACAGCCACGAAGCCTAGGGCTGCCGGGGCATTAACAGAGAAGCTATCTGACCGTGCGCGCTCTGGCTGAATTCATCATGCGCGGGCGCGTGCGCGCGATACTCATCACCATGGTGGGTATCCCGCTGATCAGCCCGGCGGCACTGGCCCTGGTGAGCCTGCGCCGCGGCAGCAGCGACGGCCTGATGGTACTGGCCTGGGGGCTGCTGCCACTGGTGACCGCGGGTTTAAGCGGTTATCTGTCGCCGCTGATGACGGGCCTCGGGGTCGGCCATCTGGTCGCGGTCTTCTGTGCCGCTATGGCCCTGCGGGGCACCCGTTCCTGGAGCGTCGCCCTGGTGGTGGCCACCCTGGTGGCGGTAGCAGGTATCCTGCTCAATGCGCAGCTCAACGGCGGTTTGCTGGAGAGTCTGCTGCAGGCGGCCGAGGAGACCAGCGCTGAACAGGCCGCACAGCTGCGGCAGATATTCGGTAGCGAGATCCTTGCCACCGGATACCTGAGCTGGATGTCGGCGGTGACCGTGGTTCTGGCGCTGGTGCTGGGCCGCTGGTGGCAGGCGCTGTTGTACAATCCCGGCGGTTTTCGCCAGGAGTTCCACCAGCTGCGCATGCCGCTGCCACTGGCTGTGGTGGGAATGCTGGTCTGGGCCTACAGCCTGACCACCCAGGAGTACGCCTTCTGGGGTGCGGTGGCGGCCCTGCCGATGGTGGTGGCCGGCATAGGGCTGATTCACTGGCAGGTGGCCAGTCGAGGATGGGGACGGGGTCCCCTGGTGGCCATGTATGTGGCACTGGTACTGGCGACACTGCCAATGGCGGGCTTCCTTTGTGGTTTGGCACTGGTAGATAGCTGGATAGATATTCGCGAGCGTTTTGCCAAGAAATAGCGGGCGATCGCACAAAACTGAGATTGAGGAAACCGAGATGGAAGTTATTCTGCTCGATAAAGTAGGTAAGCTGGGCAATGTTGGTGACCGGGTGGAAGTGAAAGCCGGTTTCGGTCGCAACTTCCTCCTGCCCACGGGCAAGGCGGTTGCGGCTACCGCGGACAACGTCGCCAAGTTCGAAGCCGAGCGCGCCGAACTGGAGGCCGCCGCCGCGGCCAAGGTGGCAACTGCCGAGGGCCGCGCCGCACAACTGGCGGAAGTGTCTGTGACCATCGCCGCCAACGCCGGTGATGAAGGCAAGCTGTTTGGCTCCATCGGCACCCGCGATATCGCCGATGCGATCACCGCGGCCGGTGTCGAGGTGGCCAAAGCCGAGGTGAAGCTGCCGGAGGGTGCGCTGCGGGAAGTCGGAGAGTACGACGTCGATGTACAGCTGCACGCCGATGTGATTACCACCGTCAAGGTGATCGTCGAAGCCGAGTAAGCCGGGGACGCCTGCGGCAGCTGCCAGGGGCGGCGAGCCGCGCTACAATCGGGCGCTGGATCCCTATGGGTCCGGCGCCCTTTTTGTTTGTGCCTACAGATAACTGCCATGAACCAAGACGTCGAGCTGGAACAGGCCTTGCAGGCTGACGATTCCTCGCCCCTGCCCCATTCGGTGGAGGCGGAGCAGTCCGTACTGGGTGGGCTGATGCTGGACTCCAGCCGCCTCGACAGTGTCGCCGAGCAGCTTGGGGAGGAGGACTTCTTTGTCGCCGGCCACCGCAGCATCTTCGCGGTGATGGCGCAGCTGGCAGAGGCCGAGCAGCCGCTGGATATAGTGACCCTGGCGGAGGCGCTGGCCAGCCGCGAGCTGCTGGCGGAGGTGGGGGGCGCGGCCTACCTGGCGGAGCTGGCTGAAAACACGCCGTCGGCGGCCAATATCGTCGCCTACGCCAAGATAGTGCGCGAGCGCTCGATGCTGCGCCAGCTGATCGCCGCCGCCGGTGAAATCTCCCGCACCAGTTTCAATCCCGGCGGCCTGGCCTCGGCGGACCTGCTGCAGATGGCCGAGCGCCGCGTGGCCGAGATCGCCGAGGGGCGCACCAAGGAGGGCGGCTTTCTCGGGGTGGACGCCCTGCTGAAGAAGACCGTCGAGCGGATCGACGAGCTGTTCAAGTCCGAGGGCGACCTCACCGGCCTCAGCACCGGCCTCACCGAACTGGATCAGCGCACCTCCGGCTGGCAGCCCGGCGAGTTGGTGGTTGTGGCGGCGCGCCCGTCCATGGGCAAGACTGCGCTGGCGCTCAACTTCGCTGAGAAAGCCATGCTGAGCCAGGACCGGCCGACGCTGGTGTTCAGTATGGAAATGCCGGCGGAGTCGCTGATCATGCGGATGCTGTCCTCCATCGGGCGCATAGACCAGACCCGCATTCGCAACGGCAAGCTGCAGGAGGAGGACTGGCCCAAGTTGTCCGGTGCGGTGCAGAAAATGCGCGGACGGCCCCTGTACATCGACGACACGCCGGCGCTGTCCCCCAGTGAAGTGCGGGCGCGCACCAAGCGCACCCTGCGCGAACACGCCAATATGCTGATGCGGGAGAACCCCAGGCTCAGCCACGAAGAGGCGGATGCCAGGAGCCTTCCGGCGCTGATCATGCTGGACTATCTGCAGCTGATGCAGGTCAAGGGCGCCAGCGAAGGGCGCACTCAGGAAATCTCCGAGATCTCCCGCTCCCTGAAGAGCCTGGCGAAGGAATACGACTGCCCGGTGATCGCCCTGTCGCAGTTGAACCGCGGCGTGGAGCAGCGCCCCAACAAGCGCCCCATGAACTCGGACCTGCGGGAGTCCGGTGCCATCGAGCAGGACGCGGATGTGATACTGTTTATCTATCGGGACGAGTACTACAACGAGGACAGCCCGGACAAGGGGATGGCGGAACTCATTATCGGCAAGCAGCGCAACGGCGAGATAGGCACCTGCCGGGCGGCTTTTGTCGGCAAGTTCACCCGCTTCGACAACCTGGCGCCGGAGTACTACCAGGGGGAGTGAGTTTCCCCCGCCCACACTTGCCTGGGGAAGGGCCTTGCTGAGCGAGCGAAACCTGCGCGCCTTAGCCATAGAGCGCCAACATGTACACCGGCCCTGGGGCGGTGACCTGCCGTCCCTGGTCCGCCACCTGGGCGCCCTGCAGCTGGACGCCATCCAGCGCATCACCCGCGCCCACCACCACCAGCTCTACACCCGGCTGCCGCGCTACCGGGAGGACCATCTCGGCGCTGCGGAACAGAGGCGGGAGATCTTCGAGTACTGGTCCCACGCCGCCGCCTACATACCCATGGAACACTATCGCTTCGCCCGGGTGCGCATGAACCGCATCCGCGCCGGGCAGCGGCACTGGTATGAAAAGAACGCCCGCCTGTGCCGCTATGTGCTGGACCGCATCCGCACCGAGGGGCCCCTCAGGGCGAGCGATTTCGTCCGCGCAAAGGGCGGCTGGTGGGCCTGGTCGGAGGAGAAGAAAGCGCTGGAGCAGCTGTTCCACGAGGGAGAGCTGATGGTCAGTCACCGGGAGGGCTTCCAGAAGGTGTTCGATCTGCCGGAGCGGCTGCTGCCGGCGGGAATCCGCACGGAAACCCCCAGCGATCTCGATTATGGCCGCCATCTGGTGCGCACATTTCTCACCGCCCAGGGGGTCGGGCGGCCGGAGGAGATCACCTATCTGCGCCGCCACGACAAGCCGGCGATACGGCAGGCCGTGGCCGCCATGTTGAAAAGCGGCGAACTGCAGCCTTGCGGCGGGGACCTGCTGCTCACTGCGGACGGCCAGCCGAGCCCCGCCAGACCGGCGCGCAAGGTGCGCCTGCTGTCGCCCTTCGACCCGCTGGTGTTGCAGCGCAAGCGCCTGAAAAGACTGTTCGGCTTCGACTACCAGCTGGAGTGCTACCTGCCGGCCCACAGGCGTCGCTATGGGTACTTCTGCTTGCCGATACTCTATGGCGACCGGTTTGCCGGCCTGGTGGACCTGAAGGCGGACCGGGAAGCGGGACTGATGCGCACCGAATCCGTGCACTGGCGGGAGGGGCCGGGCCCGGCGCTGGAGGCCAGCTTTGGCCTGGCCCTGCGGCACTTCTCCCGCTTCCATGGGTTGGCGGCAGACGACTGGCGGAAATCCTCCAGAGTCCGCTAGCAGGCTGTTGAAATTCGAAGAATTTCGACGCCTGGTACCGGAATATGGATGTTCCGGCAAAATCGGCGACGCCTAAGTCGTTGATTTTGGGAGAAAAGTGAAAATCACATTTTTCGCTTTTCGTGTGTTGAAAAAGGCAGGATGCCTTTTTCAACAACCTGCTAAAGGCGCACCACCAGGAAGACCTCGCGTCCGTCGCGCATTGTGGGTATGAAATAGGTGTTGCCGTAGCGGTAGTACTGGATTCCGTTGATGACTTCGGCGCTATAGCCGACGGGTAGTGTCTCCAGTACCTGGCCCGGTGTATAGGGTGAACCGGGCGTGCCCGGTGCCGCTGCAGCCGGAGCGGCCGCGGCCGTAACCACATGCCCCGGAGGCGGCGGCACCACTATGTAGGTGCCGGTGGCGGGCCGCCACTGGTAAAAAGCGTCCGCATACTGGTAGAAGACGGCACCGCCGACGGTGACAGGTACCGCGCTCGCCGGCAGTGTGACCACCGAGGCGCCCAGGGGGGCGGACACCACCACGAAACCGGCAGGGCTCGGCCGATAGAAAAAGCCGCCGCCGTAGTAGTAGGGGTGGCCTCCCACGCGCAGGCTGACAAAGCCCTGGGGCAGCACCGGGAAGGTGAACCCGATGGAAACACGCGGGCCGCCGTGGTAACGGTAGGGGTACCGATATGGGTAGTGGTAGGGGCGATGATGATGGTGCGAATGGTACCGGTGGCCATGGCGATCGTGCCCCGGGGACCGCGCATCGGCGGGTGGCGCAAACGCAAAGGCCCCCAGTGCCAGCAGGGCGATTACACCTAGCAGCGTTTTGACCGTTTTCACAGAAGTCTCCGGGAGAGTGATCACTTACTTTGGTCAAAGTTTAACCTGCTGGAGGCGTATCGCGCCATAGTTTCCGGTTAAGAATTGTGAACTTTAGCGGCTGGCTGAAAAAGTAGCTTTCAGCCAGCTGTCAGAGGCTGTCACCCCTTATGGGCGGTTGCGCTGCACTATGCCCATCAGCTTGTACAGCAATTGTGCGGCGGCGAAATCGTAGGCGTGAAAGCCCTCTATAGGGGCGAACTCCAGCAGGTCGAAGCCGATGATCCGCCGCTGCCGGGCCACGGACTCGAACAGGCCCAGGGTCTGATACCACCCCAGTCCGCCGGGCACCGGCGTCCCCGTGGAGGGGAAGACCGAGGGGTCTATGCCGTCGACGTCCAGCGTGAAGAATACCTTGGAGGGGAATTCCTCCGGCAGCTGGAAGTCCTGCACGTTGGTGGGCACCAGCTGGTGCGCATCCAGATAGTGCACGCCGTATCGCTGACGGGTTTCCTTTTCCTCCTCGCAGTAGGCGCGGATGCCCAGCTGGAACAGCGGCAGGCCCGCCTCCACCACCAGGCGCATCACACTGGCGTGGCTGTGTTTCTGGCCCTCATAGCGATCGCGCAGGTCCGCATGCGCGTCGATCTGCACCACGCCGAAGTCGGTGATGCCGGCGTCCAGAAAGCCCTTGATCACCCCCCAGGTGACCGAGTGCTCCCCGCCGATGCCCACTGGCATTCCGCCCATCCGCAAAACCGCCTCCGTGGCGCCGGCGATCCTGTCCATCACCTGCTCCGGATCGCCGGATACGTCCACCGGGGGATGGGTAAAGATGCCCAGGTCACAGGGGGAGGAGAAGTTGTCAAAAGTCTCCAGTTGCCAGGAAGCGGCCAGTATCGACGCCGGTCCCCGGCCGGTGCCACCGCCGTAGGATACTGTCGCCTCGTAGGGAATCGGCAGTATGTGAAACAGCGCCTGCCGGGCCTCTGGCTGGGTTATTTCAGAGCCGAGAAAGATAGGGTAGGTGGATTCTGGGCACATATTGCTACTCTTGAGCGGAGCGTCGGGAGACGGGAGTTTATGACAGCCGGCTCTTGAACGCCCGGTAACCAAATTGTTTGACGATTTTCAGGGCATCGGTATCCGAGTTCCACAGGGCGATGGCCGGCAGTTGGATACCGTTAAAGGTATTGGTCTTGACCATGGTGTAGTAGGCCATCTCCTCGAATACCAGCCGGTCGCCGACCCGCAGCGGGTCGGCGAAACTGTACTCGCCAATGGTGTCCCCCGCCAGGCAGCTCTGGCCCCCCAGCCGGTAGTCGTGGGGCAGTTCCCCCGGCCGTGCCGCGCCGGTGATCTGCGGGCGGTAGGGCATCTCCAGCACGTCGGGCATATGGCAGGTGGCCGATGTATCCAGGATCGCCTGGGCCTGCCCGTTCCAGGTAACATCTACCACCTCGCTCACCAGAACGCCGGCAAACAGCGCTATGGCCTCGCCGGGCTCCAGGTACACCTGCACGTCATATTTGTCGCGGAAGGCGCGCACCGCCGCCACCAATGCGTCCACCTGGTAGTCCCGGCGGGTGATATGGTGCCCGCCGCCGAAGTTGATCCACTCCATGCGCGGGATCAGGTCCCCAAACTTCTCCTCCACCGCGGCGATGGTGCGCTCCAGGGGAGTGAAGTCCTGCTCGCAAAGGGTGTGAAAATGCAGCCCGGTGATACCGTCCAGTGCCTCCCCGGAAAAGAGTGAGCGCACTATGCCGAGCCGGGAACAGGGTGCGCAGGGGTCGTAGAGAGCTGTGTGTCCCTCTGAATGCTCCGGGTTGATGCGCAGGCCGAAGCGCAGTTCCGGCCGCGACTGCTGTGCGCGCAGACACAGGGATTTGTACCTATGCCACTGGGAGAAGGAGTTGAATACTATATGGTGGGCAAAGGTCAGTAACTGTCGCAGCTCCCGCTCCTTGAAGCCGGCGCTGAACACGTGCACTTCGCGGTTCAGGTCGCGGCCGCCGTACTCCTCATAGGCGAGTTTGGCCTCGTGCAGGCCGCTGGCACAGACACCGCTCAAGTATTGGGCAACCAGGTCCCCGGTACTGAACATGGAGAATGCCTTGAGTGCCGCCAGTACCCTGGCGCCACTGCGGGCCTGCACTTCCGCCAGCAGCGTCAGGTTGTCCCGCAGAGCTACTTCATCCACCACAAAACAGGGCGAGGGCACACGGGTGGGGTCGAATTCTCCAAAGTAGTCTTTGCGCGGCGTCAGGTCCATGGGTTGCGGCTACCATCGAAGCGGCTGGGGTGAAAGGCGCCGGTCGGCGGGACCGGCGCGCGGCGGATCAAGTGAACGGTTGGTCCAGCCAGGTTTCCTGCCAGGGCAGGCCGTACTGGTTCAGGTCCGCCATGAAGGGGTCCGGGTCCAGCTGCTCCAGGTTCCAGACCCCGGGTTGCATCCACTTGTCCTCCAGCATCAGCTTGGCCCCAATCATCGCCGGCACGCCGGTAGTGTACGAGATCGCCTGGGACTCTACCTCTTTGTAACACGCCTGGTGATCGCTGATGTTGTAGACGTAATAGATTTTTTCCCCGTCGCTTTCCTGCGCACCTTTGGGGGTGCCGCGGACGATATTGCCTATACAAGTCTTGCCTTTGGTCAGTGGGCCGAGACTGGCCGGGTCCGGCAGCAGTGTCTTGAGAAACTGGATCGGCACTATCTCCCGCCCCTGAAACTCTACCGGCTCTATGCCCGTCATACCGACGTTTTGCAGCACCTCCAGGTGCTTGAGATAGTTGTCGGAGAAGGTCATCCAGAAGCGCGCCCGTTCGATTTCCGGGAAGTGCTTGGAGAGCGACTCCAGCTCCTCGTGGTAGAGCAGGTAGATATCCTTTTCGCCAATACCGGCGGGGAAATCGAACACCCGCTTCTCCTGCATGGGTTTGGTGGTCACCCAGTGCCCCTTCTCCCAGTAACGGCCGTTGGCGGTGATCTCGCGGATATTGATTTCCGGGTTGAAATTGGTTGCGAAGGGCAAGCCGTGGTCGCCCGCATTGCAGTCGATGATATCCAGGGTCCGGATGCGGTCGAAATGGTGCTTGCGCGCGTAAGCGGTAAAGACGCTGGTCACACCGGGATCGAAGCCGCTGCCCAGCAGTGCCATCAGGCCGGCCTGCTGGAATCTCTCCTGGTAGGCCCACTGCCATTTGTATTCGAACTTGGCCTCTTCCGGCGGTTCATAGTTGGCGGTGTCCAGGTAGTGCACACCGGTTTCCAGGCAGGCATCCATTATGTGCAGGTCCTGGTAGGGCAGGGCCACATTGATGACCAGCTGTGGTTTCACCTTTTCTATCAGTGCCACCATTGCCCCTACATCGTCCGCGTCGACTTCCGCGGTATCGATCTTCCGGGGCAGCATGGCCGCTATCCGGTCGCATTTGCTTTTGGTGCGGCTCGCGAGCGTGATCTGTTGGAAAACCTCCTCCACCTGCGCGCACTTATGCGCTACCACCTGTCCCACGCCACCGGCGCCGATAATCAAAACACTGGCCATGCACATACTCCTCTTTCATCTGCGCCAGGGCATCGCCGCCCTGGGAAATTGCCCGTAATCGCCTGTATCCCAAGGGTGCGCGCCCTGTCCAGCGGTGTTTTATCCCGCCCACCGGATGCCTGGTGCGCTATCCCTTATCTCTCGAAATAGGTGTACCCGTCCATGCTCGCGGTATAGGTATGCAGAATCTGCTTGCGTTGCTGTGGACTGATACGGCCACTTTTTACCGCGGCTTCCGCCAGCCTGCGAAACCGCTCCAATAAATCCTGCGGCCGGTATTCCACATAGCTGAGCACGTCGGCGATACTGTCGCCGTGAATCTCATGACTGTAATCGAAGCTGCCATCGGCGTGAACACGCACACTCACCACATTGGTGTCGCCAAACAAATTGTGCAGGTCACCGAGGGTTTCCTGGTAGGCCCCCACCAGGAAGGCGCCGAGTATATAGTCCTCCCCCTCCTTCAACGGATGCAGTGGCAGGGTTTTCTGTTCACCATGGCGGCCGATAAAGCGGTCTATCTTGCCATCACAGTCGCAGGTGATGTCGGCGATGATGCCGGTGCGGGTCGGCGCCTCGTCGTGCCGGTGAATGGGTACCAGTGGAAATACCTGGTCGATGGCCCAGATGTCGGGCAGGGACTGGAAGACGCTGACGTTCGCATAGTAGATGTCCGAAACCAGCTCCGGCAGGGTCCGCAGGTCAATCGGCACCTCGTCCGCCTCGTCCAACAGCGAGCGGATTTTCTGCGCCGCGCGCAGGAAATAGTTTTCCGCCTGGGCCCGCTCGCGCAGGCCGACCTGTCCGTGCAGGTAGAGAGCGCGGATCTCATCCCGATAATAGAGGGCGTCGTTGTAACTCTCCTGCAAATTGTCAGTGGTGACACTGTTTACCGCGGCTTCCAGATAGCGCAGCATCGGGTGGGCCTGCTCAGAAACCCGCCCCTCTCCCAACTCCACCGGCTCGTAACGGGTGGTATCGAGGATGTCGAACAGGAGTACCGAAGAGTAAGCCACACTGGCCCGGCCAGATTCGGTGATAATCACTGGGTGGGATACCCCTTCGCTGTCCAGTGTATCCATGATGGCTTCCACCACATCGACACAGTATTCGTCCAGGGAATAATTCTTGCTGTGGGCACAATTGGTCTTGGAGCCATCGTAGTCCACCGCCAGGCCGCCTCCCAGGTCCAGGTAACCCATCGGTGCTCCTTCCTCCACCAGATCCGCATAGTAGCGGCAGGCTTCCAGGACCCCGGTGCGGATATCGCGGATGTTGGGCACCTGGGAGCCCAGGTGGTAGTGCAGCAACTGCAGACAGTCCAGCATATCGTGGCTGCGCAGCTGGTCCACCATTGCGATCAGGTCGTTGCTGCCCAGGCCGAAAATGCTGCGGTCCCCACTGGTGGCGTTCCAGTGGCCACCCACCCTGGAGGCGAGTTTGACCCGCACCCCAATCGACGGGCGTACCTGCTCGCGCTCGGCACAGCGAATAATGGTATCCACTTCGGAGGGGGTCTCGACGACGAAAAATATCCGCATCCCCAGGCGCTGTGCCTGCAGGCCCAGATTGATGAACTCCTCGTCCTTGTAACCGTTGCAAACAATCAAGGCGTCGGTATTTTCCAGAGCGGACAGGGCCACTATCAGCTCCGCCTTGCTGCCCGCCTCCAGGCCGTGGGCAAAGGGTCCGCCGGCCCTGGCGACTTCCTCGATCACCTGGGCCTGCTGGTTTACCTTGATGGGGAATACGCCGCGGAAAACATTGTTGTAGCCGCAGCTGCTAATGGCGCGGGCAAAGGAATTATTGATACGGGCAATCTGGGCTTCGAGCAGGTTTTCTATGCGCACCAGCAGCGGCATGCTCAGTCCCCGCTCCGTGGCCCCCCGGGCTATATCCAACAGTGACACCTGGCACGCTGTACCTTCACCGAATTCAACACCAACGGCGATTTCGCCGTCATCGCGCAAATCAAAATAACCGGCACCCCACTTGCGGATGCCATACAGCTCGGCGGAATCTTCGCTGGTCCAGTGGTGTATTTTCCGGGATTTCATCACGCCAATCCACTCAGCCTGTTTCGGGTCGCGAATATTGCGGTCGGCGCTGGCGGAAAGCAATAGTTAAATGCGGAAAGGCGAGTAATTTTCTGGCAGAAAATTAAATTTTCATTCGGTTTTTTTGGATGGGATAAAGGTGTATTTATGGGATTGATCAAAAGGCGCTATCGTTGGATTCGCCCTTCGAAAAATATGGCGCCACCGTTCGGTGCGATACCGGGTGGGGAAGCCGTTCTCAATCTGGTGGCGCGAATTGGCGGTGGGGCCAGGTCCGGCCATCGCCAAAGCCACTGTCCCCGGTTTTTTCAAGTCAGAGTTTCTTCTTGACGAAGTCGAGGAATTCCCGGTGAATCTCCCCGTTGGTCGCATGGCCTACTCCCGGGAAAGTATAAAACTCCACATTTGCCCCACTATCGAGATACACTTTCTGGCTATTTGACCAGCGGTCTGGTTGCATGAGTTTTCCCGTGGTGTTGTAGATGGTCTGCCTTTCAGCTTCGGAGTAGGCATCATCGTACGCAACCGCATCATTGGTGTCCTGTGCGCCCATAAAAAGAAACTGGGCAATGTTTTGCCAGCTATCCAGGTCAAAGTTGCTGCCGGTGATTGATTCGAAATCACTGATCCCAATAGGATAATTTAATGCATGTTTGTCGATGCACTTTATGGGCAGCATCAAAGTGCCATTTAAACCACCGGCCACAATCATCGCGATTTTTTCAGGGTGTAAAAAAGAAAACCGGTTGGCAAAGGTGCCGGATGCCGAAAATCCCGTAAGCAGGATTTTGTCTTCAACCGCTGCCGACTTTTCACGCAACCTGATTTTTGCGTCCTCTAGCATTGCGGCCAACTGGAGATCGAGCCTGTCGATAGCACTCGATCCTGCAGTCATGGTGTCCCTATCCAGCGCATGCGTATAAATGTGATCCTGGGTTTCCGGGCGTGGGAATACTGGCATCAGGATGGGAAAGGACAATTGCCTGGCCAGCCAGGGGCCAACGGCATTGCCGCCGATAGCGCCCTTGGCAGCCGCATAGTGAAAGGAGAAGTTGTCGGAGGGCTCACCGGTATTATTGGTCTCCACAATCAGGTAGGTTTTTTTATCGGGCTCCCAGGCGTCAGGCAGTTTAAGCAAATAGGGAAAATTGAATCCCTGTTCAGGACTGGCAGGTACTTCAATAATTATGTTTGCATAGCTGGCGCAGGCCAGAAGAGAGAATGCCAATATTGCTATTATTTTATGCATGCTTATCTCGCTTATATTTCTTTCGAATGGGTCGGCAAGGGAAATCCCGGCTTTTATATCTCTTGATCCGGGTATTTATTGCGCACTGAAAGTGAAGTGTTGAGATATTAGTCGAACCCTGCTGCAAATAGCCTTGTCTTTACCAGTTTTTACCCATCTTTACGCATTCTTGTTGAGCGGTGGCATAGCAATTGTCTTACCGCTTCGCGGGCAGGTTCAGCAGAGGTTCCCTAACAGGTTGTTGAAAAAGGCATCCTGCCTTTTCAACACACGAAAAGCGAAAAATGTGATTTTCACTTTTCTCCCAAAATCAACGACTTAAGTGTCGCCGATTTTGCCGGAACATCCATATTCCGGTACCAGGCGTCGAAATTCTTCGAATTTCAACAGCCTGCTAAGAGAAAGGATTGTTCCGAAACGGGATCGGAGTTTTGCCTCGCCTGCTTTCCGCGGGAGCGGTGCTCAGCTGCTCGACGCCCGATCCGCGAGGGTCTCGCAGCGGTTGTGAAGCCTGTTATCCGGGCTAGAGGGAAGGGCTTGGGTACTCATCCCGAATCGGTTGATTGCCTCGGCCGGCATCCAGTAGATGCTGTCGGCAGGCGCGGCTTCCAGGGTGTACCAGTAAAATTCCGATGCGATTCCCATCTCGTCATAGTAATCGAGGTAGAGCCTGTGCTGGGGATCGTCCCTGGGGACCTCATCGCCATTGACCAGGCCGCCAAAGAGGCCGGCTTCCGCCCAGCTGTGCACGCCGACACAGGCGCCGGGTTCGATCGAGCGCGTCTCACCGGCGAGAAAAAGATCAGTGCCGCCGGAGGCGATTATCCCGTCGGTGGGAACCAGGGTATGCAGGCCAGCACTGCGGACAAAGCGCGCCGTTTCCAGGTTTGCTTCGTCATCCACGGAACCGGGCACAAATTGAAGCACCAGTGTCTTGACCTGTGTATTTTCTCTGACGACCCTGCGCAACCGGTCCGGTGTGCTCCCATCGATCACACCCTGGGCGACCAGTCGATCCCCCTGAACCACGAACGAAAGCTTCTCATAATCGTCCAACAGGACACAGCCGGTGGTAGAAATCACCGCGACCAGCAGCAGGAGTTTCGTATGGAGGTTTTTCATGGCGATATCCGTGTTTGTGTAGTTTTACGGGCGCTTTATCGGTCTCCGCGCTTGTCGTTATAGGGAGGCTTTCACCATCCGGTTGCTGCCACCAGCTATTCCGCTTTTTGTATTTTGGGCTCCTGAAGGTACTTGTAGATCGTCGCCCGCCCCAGGCCGACAATCCGCGCAGCGTAGAGGATTGCACCGGGTGCCTTGAATGCGCCCTCGGCATCGAGATCCCGGACCAGCTGGCGCTTCTGCACCCGGTCGAGATTTGAAATTGCGGTTTTGTGGCGCGCCGTCCAGTTGGCGATAAACTGATTGATACGCTCGTGCCAGTCGTCGCGAAACAGCGCCTCAGGCTGATCCGTGAGCGCCACCGGCCCGGCAAGATTCTGCAGGGCCAGTACCGCTTCGGTAATCGGTGACAGGTCGAAATTGACACACATCAAACCAAAGGCCCGGCCTTTGTCATCGCGCAGTACATTAGTGACCGAGCGAATACGGCGACCATCCCAGTTGGTTTTCTCATAGGGTCCGATCACCCGGGAGTTTTCGTCGAAGTCGATGGTATTCAGCAAAGACGGATCGCCTTTGTTGCGTTTGGAGAATCCGCCGGCGATATGGACTATCCGCTCGCTCGCCAGGTCGTGGAGTACCACCTCCAGATTGGTGCCGAAAACAGCGCAAAGCCCCTCGGCGATCTCGATATAGGGTTTGAAGCCTTCCATCGCCCAGCACCCTCAGGAAAATTGCTCGATATGTTCTCCCAGCCGTTCCAGGCCGGCTTCCAGTTGTGCTTTGCGCTCGCCGATCCCGAGTCGCAGATAGCCGTCCAGGCCATAGACATCACCGGGTAACACCAGTACACCTTTTTCCTCACGCAGACTATGGGCCAAAGCGGTGGAACCGATATTGGCCCTATAGCTGACAAAGGCCATGCCACCGGCCTTGGGCGGAACAAAGGAAAAGCGGGGATGCTGGTGGATCCAATCGGTCAGCAAGGCTCGATTCTCCCGCAGGATGGTTTTGCTGCGTGAGAGGATGGCCTGTCGCCTTTTCGGTGCAAGTACCAGCTGGCCGATATACTCGCTCAGGGCGCTGGTGGTGATTGAGGTGTAATCCTTGTAGCGCCAGGTGTCATAGATCTCCGCCGCCGGTCCCACCAGCCAGCCGATTCGCAGGCCCGGCAGAGCCATGGCCTTGGAAAGGCCGGATGTCGCGATGCCTTTTTCATAGAGATCGGCGATGCTCATGGGTTCGTCACCGTCCAGTTCCGAACCCTTGTAAACCTCATCCCCATGCAGGTAGACATCGTGACGTCGCGCTATGTCGATCAACCCATCGAGCTGGTCCTGATTCAGCAGTGCCCCGGTCGGATTGTTGGGATGGCAGATGGTGATCAGCCTGGTCTTGTCCGTCACCAGGTCCTCGATCTGGTCGAGATCCAGTTTCCACCCATTCTCCGGGCGCAGTGCTGAGGTTTTCACATTGGCGCCGATTGCCATAGCCCAGCCGTGGATCTGCAGGTAATTGGGTGTGATCACGACAATCTCGTCGCCGGGATCGATAAGCGAGGAGACCAGCAGAAAATTTGCCTCGGCGGAGCCATTGGTCACTATGACTTCATCGCCTGTGCGGTCCCTGTAGAGGTCGGCGATGGCCTGCCGCAGTTCGACAGCGCCATTGGTCCAGCCGTAGCCGAGCTGGATTTCCTGCAGCCCGGCCAATTCCTCCCCCGTGAGCAATTCCTTGAGGGTATAGGGATGCACACCACTGTCGGAGAGGTTATAGGGCACAGTGTTTTCGTACAGGGACTGGATACGCTCAAGGGAAAACTCTTCAATCTGCATTTATATAACCCCGCGCTTGCCTGTTGATGAAGGGTTTGAGGATTGAAAGTCTAATATAGACAGCTTGTCTATACCAGCCTGTCAACTTCACCCAATGACTCACTGGCTGTTCCGAACATGGAACTTCAAGGTGCAAATCGATTGTCGCCCTTAAAGCCCGCTCAACTACGGGGAAGGGCTTGCGCCGGCGTTTGTGCGGTGGCTGCTCTCTATAGCCCCAATAATTAAACCCATTGAGTCGTCAATACAGTCCATATCCAGCGAGTCAGGGTTGTACTGCATAGCTAAAGCCACACCATGCAGATAGTCGGCCAAGTGGTTTCTAATTTGCTCAAGTTTTGGTTGGGTTAGGTTCAGGGGGGTTAATGCTGTGACTAAACGGTCGCTAAATAGCTCTGCTGGTCCATAGGAAGTCATAGACAAAAAGGTCTCCAATAAGCCTGGATGACTTCGCAATAGTTCGAGATAACTCCTACTAAGTCTCGCCATTTCACCCTTCCAGTCCCCATTGCCCGTCGGTTCATAGATTCCTTCCATCAATGAGGTTGTTACAGCCTCAAGAAGCGAGGCCTTGTTGGAAAAGTAGTGGTAAATAGCCATAGCATCGACACCGAGCCTGCTTGAAACCTGCCTGATACTGGGCACTTTGCCGTTTTCCTTCATAAGGTCACGGGCACAAACTACGATGCTCTCGGATGAAAGCTGGCTCTGTGAACGGCGGGGTCGGCCAGGGCCCTTTTCCTTGACAGGCATTCTTTACCTCTTATAATCACATCAAATTCTACAGTGTAGAAATAATACGCTTTGCGGACCCCAACCGCAAGGCCCTGCTATTGCTTTTGTTGAGAGGTTTGAGATGCCAAACATTGTGTACATTGCTACGAGCCTTGACGGCTATATAGCCGATAAGAGCGGGGGAGTTGATTGGCTACACAGCACTCCTAACCCGGATAACGACGACTGTGGATGGGCTCAATTCATAGCCGGGATTGATGGTCTGGTAATGGGGCGAATCACGTTTGAAGCGGTCTGTGGGTTCGATGTGGAATGGCCTTATTCCGTACCTGTCTTTGTATTGAGCAATTCCATGTCCTCTATTCCGGAAGGATATCGGGATAAAGCTGAAGTGGTCAGAGGGGCATTACCCGATGTGGTGAAGTCTCTTAACGAGAAGGGTCTCAACAATCTGTACATTGACGGAGGAAAAACCATTCAAAGCTTCCTCCAGGCTGATTTGATTGATGAAATGATCATCACACAAATTCCTATTCTGCTCGGTGGCGGTTTTCCCTTGTTTGGCGAATTAGCACATCCCATCGCTTTCGAGCATGTTGGTACCAAGGTTCATTTGAACGCTCTAGTGCAAAGCCACTATCGACGAAAACTATAATTAGCTAACAGTAGTCAGGCGAGCGAAACAACGAGGTCAATGTCCGCGTCCTTGTCAAATCCAAGTCTTTACAGCTGAGAAAGGGAAATTTCTGCAGCAGCCTGCGGGTAGCGATATACAGGGAAGATTGCTGTTCCGATAGGAAGTAAAACGGGGCTAAGGGGATCGGAGCCGGGTACAGCCGGTTTTCGCGCAAAAAAACACGAAGACTGATAAAACCTTAAAACGGGTTTGGAGGGCAAACGGAAGCGCTGCAGCAAAGGCCGACAGGAGCCGGCCTTTGCGCTTATGGGGAATTCGCCGGATTAGCGCACAAACTTGGCCAGCCGGGCGTCCACCGGCGTTTTGGCGAAGTGGTTGGTATAGTTGCTCATCACTTTTTGCGCCAGGCCCAGGATAATGTCCAGCAGGTTCTGCTGGGTATAGCCGGCGGCGTAAAAGCGCTCCAGTACCCGGTCCGGGACAACCCCGCGCTCCCGCACTATGGCCAGGGTGGTATCCCTCAGCACCTCCAGCTTTTCCGACGGTAGCGGAGTCTTGTCGACCAGCGCGTTGTTGATAGCGTCGTCCACCTTCATGGACTTGGCGATGGCACTGTGCGCCGGTACACAGTAGTGGCAATTATGTTCCACATTGATGGTCTGCCAGACTACCGTCATCTCGTCTGCATCAAATGAGCTGTCTAAAAAATGCTGGTGTAAATCCTGGTAGGCGGCCAGGGCCGAGGGCGACTCCGCCATTACGCCGTGCAGGCCCGGGATCAGGCCGAACCCCTGGATGGATTTCTGCAACAGGGGTTTGCTTTTCTCCGGGGCACTGTCGAGGTCGTGAATCTGAAACTCTTTCATTGTCGAATCTACCACTTTGCTGATTGGGTTTAATTGTTGAGCAATTGCTCAACATTGGTGCAGGCTACACAATCTTGAGCGATCGTTCAAGATCTTTTTAACATTGTCACGGAGGTTCCGGCAGGATAGAATTTGAGCGATCGCTCAAGCCGGAGGCAGCATGGCCAATACTGCGAAATTCGACCGCCAGGAGGTACTGGGCAAGGCAACCCGCCTCTTCTGGCGAAAGGGGTTCCACGCCACTTCAACCCGTGATATTCAGCAGGCGACAAGTCTGCGCCCGGGTAGCATTTATGCTGCTTTTGGCAGTAAATCAGGGCTTTTCAAAGAAGTTTTGGCCTTTTACGCACAAAATGGGGCTGAAACGCTCCGGCAATGCATTGAGGGAGAGAAGACGATACTGGGTGGCCTACAGGCATTTTTCCGCTACACGCTGCTCGGGGGAAACAAGGACGCCCCCAACGAGCTCTGCCTGTTGGTGAAATCCCTCTCTGAGCTGGACGAAGGGGAGCCGGAACTGCTGGGCGAGACCCGCAGCCTGCTGGTGGCCGTTGAGAATAGGTTTCGCAACTATCTGGAAGCTGCGGTCAGTGCCGGGGAGTTGCCGGCCACGACTGACATCTCCGCGCTCGCAAGGCAGTTACAGGTCAAACTGATCGGCCTGCGCAGCTATCTCCGCGCCAGCTCCGATCGCAAGGCTGTAGAGAGGATGATCGATAATCTGTTCGAAATGCCCCTGGTGCAGTCACATTGAACCCCGCCAACTCAGGCGAGTTTCGTCACCACATCCAGCATCCGGTTCGCGAAGCCCCATTCGTTGTCGAACCAGGTCAGAACTTTAACCAGCTTGCCGCCGGCAACGCGGGTCTGGCTGGCATCGACAATGCCGGAGCGGGGATCGTGATTGTAATCGCAGGAGGCGAGGGGTTCCTCGCTGTAGCCCAGCACACCGGAGAAGTCATTCTCTGCCGCCGACCGCAGGACATCGTTGACTTCCGCCTGGGTGACCGATTGATGTAACTGCACCGACAAATCGATGGCGGACACATTGACCGTGGGAACCCGCATGGCCTGGGCCTGAAAGCGGCCCGCCAGGTTGGGCAGTATACGCTCGATACCGCGCGCCAGTCCGGTGTCAACCGGGATTATGGAGGTCATTGCGGAACGGGTTTTGCGCAGGTCGGTGTGATGGTAGGCGTCGCTCACCGGCTGGTCATTCATGGCGGCGTGAATGGTGGTGATAACCCCGGCATCGATACCAAAAGCCCTGTCCAGCGCGGCAATGACCGGCACACTGCAGTTGGTGGTGCAGGAGGCAGCGGAAACGATGGTCTCGGCTCCGGTGAGCACATGGTCGTTGACGCCGTGGACAATGGTGGCGTCCACGTCGCGGCTGGCGGGCTGGGAAAACAGCACTTTCCTTGCCCCGGCTCGGAGGTGTAACCGGGCGCGCTCGGGCTCGACAAAGCTGCCGGTGCATTCGAGCACCACATCGACACCGGGGGTGGACCAGTCCAGGCCCTCCAGTTGCTCGCAGTGGGTAACCGCTATAGGGTCGCCGTTGACGATCAGGGTGTCCCGTTCAACCGCCACCTCCCCAGCGAAACGGCCGTGTACCGAGTCGTACTTGGTCAGGTGCGCTATGGTGGCGCAGTCCGCCAGTTCGTTGATGGCGACGATGCGCAGACGATCCCGAGCGCCGGATTCATACAGGGCGCGCAACACTGAGCGGCCGATACGGCCATAGCCATTGATGGCGAGTCTGATACTCATCGCAAACTAACCACTGTCAACCTAGGGAACCTCTGAGTAATCCATCCGATGACTTTTCACCGATTGAATCGTCGCCCTTAAAACCCTGCGCGAATGCGCCGGGTCACATGTCTTTGGATACTCTGCGCCGGCCTTTGCCCGGCATCCTGTGGTGCCGGGGATGGCGGGCGCAGGAGTTCCGGTGTGTGGGCCGCTATTTGAGCAGCGCTGCCACCGCCTGAGCCACTTTGTCGGCGCTGAAACCGAAGTGTTGCATCAGTTCGCCGCCGGGTGCGGATTCGCCGAAGCTGCTCATGCCGACGATATCACCGTCGAAACCCACAAACTTATACCAATAGTCCCGGTGTCCCGCCTCCACAGCGACGCGGCTGCGCACGGACGAGGGCAATACCGACTCGCGGTAGGCCTGGTCCTGATCCATAAAGGCTTCGGCGCAGGGCATGGACACCACGCGGATTTTCCGGTCCGCCAGCTGTTTCCTGGCGGCCATGGCCAGTTCCACCTCGGAGCCGGTGGCGATGATGATGGCGTCCGGCACGCCGTCGCAGTCCGCCAGCACATAGCCGCCCTTTTCGATCTGCAGCAGCTGCGCCTGATCGCGCTGCTGGGGCGCCAGGCCCTGGCGGCTGAAAACCAGCGCACTGGGACCTTCGCTGCGGGTGACGGCCATTTTCCACGCCACGGCGGATTCGGTGGCATCGCAGGGGCGCCAGGTATACAGGTTGGGCGTTGAACGCAGCGCGGTCAGCTGTTCCACTGGCTGGTGGGTGGGGCCGTCCTCGCCCAGGCCGATGGAGTCGTGGGTGTAGACAAAGATTACGCGCTGCTTCATCAGCGCCGCCATGCGCACGGCGTTGCGGGCATACTCCATAAACATCAGGAAGGTTGCGCCGTAGGGCACAAAGCCACCGTGCAGCGCTATGCCATTCATAATGGCGCTCATGCCGAACTCGCGCACCCCGTAGTAGACATAATTGCCGCTGGCGTCGGTGGGAGTCACGCCTTTGGAGCCGGACCAGATGGTGAGGTTGGAGCCGGCCAGATCGGCGGAGCCGCCGAGAAATTCCGGCAGTAATGGGCCAAAGGCGTTGAGGGTATTCTGGCTGGCCTTGCGGGAGGCGATTTTGTCCCCCCGCTCCTGGCACTCCCGGATGTAGGCGTCCGCCTCGGCGGGGAAACTGGCCGGCAGTTCTCCGCTGATACGGCGTTCGAATTCGGCTGCCAGCTGCGGGAAGGCCTCCTGGTAGTCGGCGAAGATATCGCGCCACTCGTCCTCCTGCGCCTCGCCTTTGCCGCGGGCGTCCCAGCCTGTGTACACGGACTCGGGAATTTCGAAGGGGGGGTGGGTCCAGTTGATGGTCTCGCGCACCAGGGCGATTTCGTCCTCTCCCAGCGGTGCACCGTGGCACTCCTCGCGGCCCTGCTTGTTGGGGGAGCCGAAGCCGATCACGGTTTTGCAGCAGATGAGGGTGGGCCTGCCGGTCTCCGCCCGGGCCTCCTCAATGGCCGCTTTGATGGCCGTGTGGTCGTGGCCGTCCACACCCGCGATCACGTGCCAGCCGTAAGACTGGAAGCGCCCGGGGGTGTCATCGGTGAACCAGCCCTCTACCTCGCCGTCGATGGAAATACCGTTGTCGTCGTAGAAGGCGATCAACTTGCCCAGCTTCAGGGTACCCGCCAGGGAGCAGGCCTCGTGGGAGATCCCCTCCATCAGGCAGCCGTCGCCGAGGAAGCAGTAGGTGTGGTGATCCACCAGCTCGTAACCCGGGCGATTGAACTGTGCCGCCAGCACCTTCTCCGCCAGCGCCATGCCCACCGCATTGGTGATGCCCTGGCCCAGGGGGCCGGTGGTGGTCTCCACTCCCGGGGCATATCCGTACTCCGGGTGGCCCGGGGTCTTGGAGTGCAACTGGCGGAAGTTTTGCAGTTCCTCCAGGGGCAGATCGTAACCGGACAGGTGCAGCAGGGAGTAGAGCAGCATGGACCCGTGGCCGTTGGACAGTACGAAGCGGTCGCGGTCGGCCCAGTCCGGGTTGGCCGGGTTGTGCTTCAGGTAGTCGTTCCACAGCACTTCGGCGATGTCCGCCATGCCCATGGGAGCGCCGGGATGGCCGCTGTTGGCCTTCTGCACGGCATCCATGGAGAGGGCGCGGACGGCATTGGCCAGTTCGGTGCGGGACGGTTTTGGCGGGGTCATAAGGCTCAACTCTCCGGGTATCAGTTTGGGTCCGGGACCCGCGACCGGCCGGCCGCGGCAGGGAAAATGGGGGCGTATTCTCCCGCAATCGGCGCCGGTGCGCAAAGGCGGGGAGCCAATTTGCCCGCACGCCCCGGCTGATTCCATGTCGCCGGGGAGCGGGAGGTCCGGATCTTCATCAAAAAATATTTATAAAGCTATATCAAAGTTCTTTGATATATAGGATTGCCGCTGTTAGACTCGCCGTCATGTCCCAGTCCCCCGGCCCCCTGAGTGCCGCCGACCCGGTCGTCGGCACCGAGATCCCGCAGCTGGCCGCGCGCCTCAAGGCGGCAGCGGACCCCCTGCGCCTGGAGGTTCTGCGCCTGCTCAGCCAGGACTCCTACAGCGTGTTGGAACTCTGCCGCATGCTCAACCTGCGCCAGCCGGCCTTGAGCCACCACCTCAAGGTGCTGTCCCAGGCGGGGCTGGTGAGCAAGCGCCGCGAGGGCAACAACCTCTTTTACCGCCGCAGCAGTGACAACGGCATTTTAGGTCCGCTGTTCACCGGCCTGGATCAACTGCCGCTGTCGGCGGCGCGGGCGGAGGCGGTGGCGGCAGTGGCGGCGGAGCGGGCCGAGGCGTCGCGGCGTTTTTTTGCCGACTACGGTAACCGTTTCCGCGCGCAGCAGGAGTTGATTGCCGGTTACGAAGTATATGGGCCCCAGGTAGCACAATTGCTGAGCCCCGCAACTACCGCTGTGGAAGTGGGGCCGGGTGAGGGGGAGTTCCTGGCCGAGCTGGCGCCGCGCTTCGAGCGAGTGATGGCGCTGGATCTCTCCAGCACCATGCTGGCGCGCGCGCGACAGTTCGCCGACGACCAGGCGCTGGGGAATATCGATTTCGTGCACGGCGATACCCGCAAAGTGGCGGCGCGCCCGCGCAGCGTCGACACCATAGTGATGAACATGGTGTTGCACCACACCCCGGCGCCGGCCGAGATCTTCCGCGACCTGGCGGTGGCGCTGAAACCCGGCGGGCAACTGCTGGTGGCGGAGCTGCAGGCGCACAAACAGGACTGGGCGCGCGATGCCTGTGGCGACCTCTGGCTGGGGTTCGCCCCGGAGCAGCTGCACGACTGGGCGGTGGAGGCCGGCCTCGCCAGCGGCCGCAGCGTCTACAACGCATTGCGCAACGGCTTTCAGATTCAGATTCGAGAATTTATAAAACCGCCGCAGGCGGTATCAATGGAGAACTTCGCATGAGCGAGTACAGACTGTTCACCTCGGAATCGGTATCCGAGGGACACCCGGACAAAATCGCCGACCAGATTTCCGACGCGGTGCTGGACGCCCTGCTGGCCCGGGACAAATATGCCCGTGTGGCCTGTGAGACACTGGTCAAAACGGGTATCGCGGTGATTGCCGGCGAGATCTCCACCTCCGCCTGGGTGGACCTGGAAGACCTGGTGCGCCGGGTGATCACGGATATTGGCTACACCTCCTCGGACGTGGGCTACGACGGCGACACCTGCGGTGTTATCAACGTGATCGGCAAGCAGTCCATGGATATCGCCCAGGGCGTGGACCGCGCCAAGCCGGAAGACCAGGGTGCCGGCGACCAGGGCCTGATGTTCGGCTATGCCACCGATGAAACCCCCACCTTTATGCCGGCGCCGATCTATTTTGCGCACCGTCTGGTGGAGCGCCAGGCGGAGGCGCGCAAGTCCGGCCTGCTGCCGTGGCTGCGCCCCGATGCCAAGAGCCAGATTACTTTCCGCTACGACGACCAGGGTAAACCCTGCGCTATCGACGCGGTGGTGCTGTCCACCCAGCATAACCCCGATGTCAGCCAGGCGGATCTGCGCGAGGCGGTACTGGAGCTGATCATTCACCACACGCTGCCGCCGGAGTGGCTGCACGCCGGGACCAAATATCATATCAACCCCACCGGCAAGTTCGTCATCGGCGGCCCGGTTGGCGACTGCGGCCTCACCGGGCGCAAGATCATCGTCGATACCTACGGAGGTTCGGCGCGTCACGGTGGGGGTGCCTTCTCCGGTAAGGACCCGTCCAAAGTGGATCGCTCTGCCGCCTATGCGGGTCGCTATGTGGCCAAAAATATTGTCGCGGCGGGACTGGCCAAGCGCTGTGAAATACAGGTGTCCTACGCCATCGGCGTAGCCGAGCCCACTTCCGTTGCCATCAACACCTTCGGCACCGGCCGGGTCGGCGAGGACCGGTTGATCGAGCTGGTGCGCGAGCACTTCGATCTGCGTCCCTACGCAATTTCCCGCGCGCTGGACCTGCTGCACCCCATGTACCAGCTCACCGCCGCTTACGGACATTTCGGTCGCGAGCCCTTCGAGCACACCTACCATTGGAGCGACGGCAATAGTGACAAGCGCAGCGAAACCTTTGTGGCGTTTCCGTGGGAAAAAACCGACAAGGCGCAGGTCCTGCGCGATCACGCTGGTATTTAATTTTATTCACATGCGCGGGCAGTGCCCGCGCGGACAAGAACAGACAAGGTTTGGTAATGAATCAGATGAGCACCGAATTCAAAGACTTTAAAGTTGCCGATATCGCCCTGGCCGACTGGGGGCGCCGGGAAATCGAGATCGCCGAAGGGGAAATGCCGGCACTGATGACACTGCGCGCCAAGTACGAGGCCGAGCAGCCCTTGCAGGGCGCGCGCATCATGGGCTGCATCCATATGACCATCCAGACCGCGGTACTGATCGAAACCCTGGTCGCGCTCGGCGCACAGGTCCGCTGGTCCTCGTGCAATATTTTCTCCACCCAGGACCATGCGGCGGCGGCCATCGCCGCGCGGGGTATTCCGGTCTTCGCCTGGAAAGGTGAAACCGAGGAGGAGTACACCTGGTGCCTGGAGCGCACCGTGGGTGCCGATGTGGCCGGCTGGCAGCCCAATATGATTCTCGACGACGGCGGCGACCTCACCGAACTGCTGCACCGCAGCTACCCGGAAATCCTGGATCACTGCCACGGTGTCAGCGAAGAGACCACCACCGGCGTGCACCGTTTGCAGGAAATGTTGCGCGAAGGCACCCTCAAGGTCCCGGCGATCAACGTCAACGACTCCGTGACCAAGAGTAAAAACGACAACAAGTACGGCTGTCGCCACAGCCTCAACGACGCCATCAAGCGGGGCACCGACCATTTGCTGTCCGGGAAAAAAGCCCTGGTGATCGGCTACGGCGATGTGGGCAAGGGTTCCGCCGCCTCCCTGCGCCAGGAAGGTATGATTGTGAAGGTGTCGGAAGTGGATCCCATCTGTGCCATGCAGGCGTGCATGGACGGCTTCGAGTTGGTGTCCCCCTACGTCGACGGAATCAATACCGGCGGCACCGACGGCATCAACAGGGAACTGCTGGCCAACACTGATTTGCTGGTGACCACTACCGGCAATACCAATGTATGTGATGCGCCGATGCTACAGGCGCTCAAAAGCGGTGCCGTGGTCTGCAACATCGGCCACTTCGATAACGAAATAGACACCGCCTATATGCGCGAGCACTGGCAGTGGCAGGAAGTAAAGCCGCAGGTGCACAAGATAGTGCGCAATGCCGCCACCAACGACCACCTGCTGTTGCTGTCCGAAGGCCGGCTGGTAAACCTGGGCAACGCCACCGGACACCCGAGCCGTATTATGGACGGCTCTTTTGCCAACCAGGTGCTGGCCCAGATCCATCTGTACCGGGAAAAATTCGCCAACCTGCCGGCGGACCAGAAAACCTCCGCTCTATACGTGAAGGTTTTGCCCAAAAAGCTGGACGAGGAAGTGGCCCGCTATATGGTCGAGGGTTTCGGTGGTGTGATTACCCGCATGACCGGGGCCCAGGCCGACTATATCGGCGTATCCGTGGACGGACCCTACAAGCCCGAGAGTTACAAATACTAATCCACCGCTGACGCCGCTCGTGTAGGGCGGCGGCGCAGCGGGGCACCGGAAAGACAGCACCATGACCGATACACCCAGAATCAGCTTCGAGTTTTTCCCGCCCAAAACCCCCGAGGGGCGGGAGAGGCTGTATCAAACCCGCGCGACCCTGCAAGCGTTCCAGCCGGCGTTTTTCTCCGTCACCTATGGCGCCGGAGGCACCACCCGCGAAACCACCGCGGATATCGTCACCAACCTGTGCCGCGATGGTATCTCCATCGCGCCGCACCTCTCCTTCGGTGGCGACAATGAGGAAACGGTGCTGGGTCTACTCAACCAATATCGGGATGCCGGGGTGGACCGTATCGTCGCCCTGCGCGGGGACATGCCTTCCGGTATGGGTGCGGTGGCACAACTGGTGTACGCCAACGAGCTGGTCGCCTTTATCCGCCGCCACACCGGCGAACATTTCCACCTGGAAGTGGCCGCCTACCCGGAGATTCATCCCGAAGCGGAGACTTATGACGCCAATATCCGCTACCTGAAAGGGAAGTTTGAAGCGGGTGCCGACAGCGCCCTGACCCAGTATTTTTACAACCCCGACGCCTACTTCTATTTCCTCGATCAGTGCGACAGCGCCGGCATCGAAGCGCCCATCTATCCGGGTATCATGCCGATCGTCAACTTTGCCAATCTCGCCCGCTTTTCACGCAATTGCGGCGCGGAGATTCCGCGCTGGCTGCGCCTGCGCATGGAGCATTTCAGCAACCCGGACGATGCCCGCAAACTGGGCCAGGAAGTGGTGACCGACCTGTGCGAAACCCTGTTGGAGGGCGGCGCGCCGGGCCTGCATTTTTACACCATGAACCAGGCGCAGCCCACCGCGGAGATACTGAGCGCGTTGAGCCTCGATTAAGGGGCTGCCGGCGGAGTGGCCCGGACAGTCGAAAACTGTTTATTCCGTAGTCCGAGCTACCGGAGCTTGGGTTTTAGGGGCTGCCGGTCGAAATTGAGCACGCGGATGACCAGGCGGCGGTTTAGCCGCTGCCCTTCCGGTGTGCTGTCGTCGGCGATGGGCAGGGAAGCGCCGAATCCCTGTGCCTCTATGCGTTCCGCGTCTATGCCCCGCTCGATCAGAAAGCGTCCCACCCAGTCGGCGCGCCACTGGGACAGTTTGAGATTTTTGTCCGCTTCCCCCTCGCTGTCGGTGTGGGCCTCAATGGCGATGCGCAGACTGGGGTAGTCGCGCATAATCACCAGTAGCGCCTCTAGATCCCGCAGCGTATCCATGCGCGGCGCAGAGCCGCCCGCCCTGAATCTGACCCCCAGGGTAAATTCCCCATCCTGCACCCCGGAGCCGTTTCTCAGGTAACGCACCAGAGCGTCGCCCAGTGGTGCGGCCCGGCGCGCCGCCTTCTCACCCGCGCTGTCTGCCACCTTTTCCCGCGGCGTCAGCGGGTATACATATTTTTTGTGGGGGTCGTAGCAGCCGCCCAGGAAGAGAGTCCCGGCCAGTATCAGGATCGCGAGCGGAACAAACCGCGTCATTGGTATGCTTCCGAGTCAGAGATATTTGTAGTGTAGTCAGGCCACGGTTTTTCCGCCCTTATAGCCGGGGCTGGCCAAGCTGTGTGGAATAAGCTGCCACTCATTTATTGATCGATTTTTTTGACGGCCGGAAGAATACCCCTAGCAGGTTGTTGAAAAAGGCATTCTGCCTGTTTCAAAACACGAAAAGTGAAAAATGTGATTTTCACTTTTCTCCCAAACTCAACGACTTAGGTGTCGTTTATTTTGCCGGAACATCCATATTCCGGTACCAGGCTGTCGAAATTCTGCGAATTTCAACAGCCTGCTAGGGCCAACTTCGTTAGTGTGAACAGGCCCTAGTCACCCGCAGCTTCAGGAGCCCAGTTCCACCCGCCAGCGGGCAATATCTGTGTAAACCGGTGCATGAATGAAGCAGGAATCAGGGCCGTCAAATTGTCGACGCAGGAAAATAGTTCTTTACCCAGAGAGCCTATACTCATGATCGGGCATTTTGCTGAAAAAGCCTCACTGGTTTTCGCTAATCCAAGTTTGTGGCACATGTCCGAAAATCCTGCAGGACAAAGCAAGCCGCTGCAAGCTGTGCCTCACAGCCCAAACCTTCTCTATTCGGGACTGTAGGTTGCTAACAAAACGAAGTGCGAGCCACTTGCCCTGGGGTGTCCCAAACCGCTGTACCTTGTATGGGTGGGCGGTAAGGGATCGAAAAACAGCATTTGAAAGCTTGATATGCAGTTTGGGTGTTTATGGAGTCAGGGTATGAGTTCCAACCTTCAGACAGTAACTATTTCAACCTATCTATGCTGTCGCCTTAAGGCGCTCGGTGTGGGGCATATATTTGGTATTCCGGGGGACTATGTCCTGCCTTTCTTTGATGAATTGATCGACGGCCCTCATGGTGTGGAACATATCCTGGTGTGCAATGAACTGAATGGCGCCTACGCCGCTGACGGATACGCAAAAGTCACCGGTTTTGGGGCCATGGCGGTTACCTTCGGGGTTGGCAGCTTCAGTACCATAAACGCCGTTGCAGGTGCTTTCGCCGACAGTACGCCACTGATTGTGATCGCGGGTGCGCCGACAGTGCAGGTGCTCACTACTCCAACAGAGCGAAAATTGCACCATGCGATGGACACGAATTTCGACGCATGCGTCGAGGCTTTTCGGCCGATTACAGTAGCGTCGCACCGTCTGATGTCTGTAGCTACAGCTCCACGGGAAATCGATGAAATTTTAAGGATTGCCTATCAGAAGAAGAAACCGGTTTACCTTGAAATTCCCTATGATTTGCAAACCGAGCAGGTGCCGTTGTCGGGCGAACCTGTTGACTTGATACTCAACCAATCGTCAGATAAAAACTTACGTGCGGCTGTTGAGGCGACCAGGGAGATACTTCAAAAAGCGAAAACCCGGGCGATTGTTGCCGGCCATTTGCTTCAGCGGGAAAGTCTGGTGTCCGAGGCCAAGGGCCTGGTGAAATCCTTAAACGCTGCGGTTGCCACCACCTTTGTAGGAAAAATTGCAGACCTTGAAGGGGACTCCAATGCTGCCGGTCTGTATATGGGGGGGATGAGTAATGAGATTACCCGAAAAGCAGTAGAAGGCGCGGATGCCACCATAGCGTTGGGAATGACTCTCAATGAATTTGATACGGGTATTTTTACTGCTCGTCTGGAAGGTGAGAGTTGCATCTGGGCTGACTTCGATAAGGTGACAATAGGTAGTCGCGTATTTGATAAGGTCTATTTGCGGCAATTTGTTCCGGATCTCTTGAGCTGTTGTAAAAATATTTCCGAAGGAAACTTGAATATTGGCAAGGGGCGTAGATTTTATTTTGAACGTGCGGATAAATTTACCTCCACAGAAAAGCCACTGAGGATAGATCGGCTATTTGTTCAATTTGCTAATTACTTTAAATCCGGAGATTTGGTATTTGGTGATACAGGTGGGTATATCAATGCGGCCCAGGCTGAATTCCCATCGGGCGTAGATATTTTTGGTTGTGGAAATTATGGATCGCTCGGCTCGGGATTTGGAATGTTCACTGGAGCCGTCTTTTCCCATCAGGCGGCCAAGCGCAGGCGATACATTATCACCGGGGACGGTGCTTTCCATATGACCGCCCAGGAAGTTTCCACATTGATTAAATATGGAATCGATTGCGTAATTTTTATACTAGATAATCAGGGGTATGGAGCAGAGCGGCAAATCTACCCCGGCAAGGAGCGTTCCTATAATAACACCCCAGTTTGGGCCTATGAGTCACTGGGGCAGGCGATGGGCGGCACTGAGGGCCGGAATACAACCGGGTACATAGCTGCCACCGAAAAGGAGATGGACGCAATTTTTGCACAGCTTACGGAGCCTGTAGGTGTCAATATCGTCAGAATCAAACTGGATCCCTGGGACAGCGCTTCCTATAATGTTAAATTTAGCCAGGCTTTGCGACACTGATATATACTAGCAGGTTGTTAAAAAGCCCTCCCTGGCTTTCCTCAACCCGGGTTTGCGGCGCATGTCCGCAAACCCTCCACGACAAATCAAGCAGTCTTATGCTTGATTTGCGGCCCGAACATCCCTGTTAGGGACAGCTGGCCGCTGAAAACACTTTTTCAACAGCCTGCTAGGTAAACCCAAGCGCCTTGGCATCCGGATTAAAATATTTTTTGCCTTCTTCAGAAGCTTCGGCAAGTTCAACAACATAACCGCCAGGCGTTTCAAATCTACCTTGAAATCCGATTGGTACAGGGGTTTTGTTTTGTAGGATTGTCATTCCATTCTTAGATGCGATATCCAGTGTTAAATTCATGTTCCTAGTCCAATATAGTACTTTAGTCCTCTCTAAATACTCTGGAAAACCATTCAATGACTCTGTTACAACTGCTGATATATTTCCGTAGGGAGAGGTCAGCGCAATTACTTGTAAATTATTGAGTTTTGGCATGTTGAAAGCATATTCAAGCTCGGCGTCAAAGCACTGCAAGTAATTTTTTACAAACCCTTTACCTTCAGAAGGTTTAACAAATACACGTATATATTCCTTGCTGGAGAATGTATCTGACAGTTCTGACATATGCTTCTCTATTTGCTGGATGGATTTTATTGAGCCTAGACACTTTGACTGCAACCTGCAAATAGGGGACGGAAAATAGGGTGTTAAATATTACGGAAAAGCATTAGGACGGAAATAGAACGCGGTTGTGCCAACGTTCAATAACGTTGGCCCGGAAATCAATTAGGTTGTCTGGTTGTAAAAAAGGCGCAGCCAGCTTTGCCCTGATTCATAGCGTCGGCGCAGGGAATCCATCTGTCAAAATACTCGGGGGTGGTCCGGTTTTGTGACACCCTATAATCTACGTCCATGCTTATATCTCGGCACAACGCAATGATTTGTCAAAACCGATTTTTCGGACGATAAGCAAAAACTGCCTCGACACCCAACAATGTAGATATACGCGCCAATTTGTAATGGCATGTAATAGCGCAGAGGGGAAAACTGTGAACGGTTACCCAATTTATCGATCCCACTGGCATAGAATTGGCATTCAGTGGCAGTTGTTTACAGCTGTCACCTGCTGCAGTGATTCACTGGTATGGAGCGTGGTGTGGCGGTATTCATCCAAAGGAGCGATTGCGCTTTCTCCCTTCCCATAATTTCGCTGTTTTGTGAGTTGACTCCGGGCCAGGAATATGCTTGGCGGGAGGTCGACAATGAAAGAAGACATTGGGGTCTGCGCCTCGATCCGATTTGCCCGCGCCAGGAGTCTGAAATTCTGTTTTGTCCGCCGTTACTTTGGGGAAGTGTTGACTTAACCCTCTCCTGTTGTGTGTCTTCCTGGTGCAGTTATGTAATCGCCGATGCGATTATTCGAGTGGGGGAGCCGCAGGTTCAAAAAGCCGGCAGCCTTGCACCCTTGCCAGCCCCTGTTGAGCAGCCGCGCAACACGCCCGTGCGGGCGCTCCATCTTTGCATTTTCACAGTCGTAGCGCTCTGTTCTTGATAGATAAAGAACTGCATATTTCGTGGTTCAGTCCCACGATTGCCAGCAATTTGGATGGAAAATAACTATGTATACCAACAAGACTAGGAGTAGCTCGCACTATCTCAAAGGGTTGCTTTCATACAAGCTGTTTAACCAGCTGTGGGCATTGGTGATAGGGGTTTGCTTTATCATAGGCTGTACCCTGCCCCAAAGAGTGGAATCCCTGGACCAGGTGCAAAGTGGGCAAACGCCCACTGACTGCTCCGAAGACCTACAGCCAGTGGAGAAGATGATCTGTGGCGATATTCAATTGTAGGGACTCAGGGCCAGTCTTCAGGGGATCTACCAACAATTGCAGGCATTGATGAGGTGGCATTTCAAAAAAAGAAAGGCTTGTCGATAAATGCAATGACAAGTTCCGAGACGATTTACCAGGAGCTATGTAACCTTCGGGCAGGGATCGAATCAACCATATTGGAACTCAAGCGTGCCTATGGAGTAAAACGTGTTTTGTGGCGGGGGCTGGAAGGATTTAATGTCTGCGTCTGGTCAGCGATTTTCATTTGCAATGTAGCAAAAATAGTTTGCTTAAATTTAAGATAATTTGAAATGAGAAAAAACTTCTTTTGAAAGAGCGAAATTCACCAGCTTCTGCGGATAGCCCGAATTGTAAAAACATGGAATCGCTAAAAATGGGTGGCGACAGACAGATCTTGTTATAAAATGTGCTGGCTAATGGGAATCATCAACAAGCCAAAATTTTAGCAGAGCCGCCAGAGGCGACTGTCTCCGGACGGGCACTAACCTATTCAGGTTGCGATTACATTTTTTATAGGTCAAACCACAGCTAGATAAGACTTGACAACCTCTCAGATGAAAAGTAAAAACGCAATTCAACGCCCAGCCAGCTATTGAAAACTATAAAATCTTCGTCTACACTTTCTGCGCCTACATATAATCGTTTAATCAATAGGTTTGAAAATAAAAGATGGTCATTCTTAAAAGGCTACAGGTTAGTGGCAGTTGTTAAAGGTAGCCTATGGACCTCGGTTTACATTCATTAGTGGCCATTGCTCGGTTTCACCAGCTACCAGCCGAGCCAGACCAGCTTGCTCATCAGTTTGGTTCACCGGGAAAGGTTTTTACAGAGACAGAAATTTTACTCGCTGCAAAAGCACTCACACTTAAAGCCAAGTGTGTTAAGCCATCGCTGTGCGACTTAAACAATGCCATGTTACCTGCTATCGCAAAGTCAACAACGGGTGACTACTTTATACTGGCCAGGCTCTCGAGTGAAAAACTGGAGGCACAATCTGACGCATCAGAAGAAGATAACAGCGAAAGTCTGCTGATTCACAACCTGAACGAGCCAGCTCCAAGGTCCATCAGTGTGACAAAGTTTTATCAGTTGTGGTCAGGGGAGTTGATCGTACTGACTCGTCGCCAGGGGCTGGGGGAGAGCCTGCAACAGAAATTTGATATTTCATGGTTTATCCCTTCATTGGTTAAATACCGAAAATTATTTGGTGAAGTCTTAATCGCCTCGTTTTTTCTGCAGATATTTGCGCTGGTCACGCCGCTGTTTTTTCAGGTGGTGATGGATAAAGTTTTAGTCCATCGAGGTTTTACCACACTCGATGTGTTGGCAGTGGGCTTTTTTATTATTGTAGTATTCGAAGCTTTTTTAGGCGGCATCCGCAACTATCTCTTTTCTCACACCACTAACCGGGTGGATGTGGAGCTGGGCTCGCGCCTGTTTCATCACTTAATGGCGCTGCCGCTGTCTTATTTTGAATCTCGACAGGTCGGGCAAAATGTCGCTCGTGTGCGAGAGCTGGATACAATCAGAAACTTTATCACTGGCACTGCACTGACACTGGTAATTGACCTTTTATTTGTGTTTATTTTTATCGCAGTAATGTGGTACTACAGCCCAACACTAACCTGGATCGTACTGGGCGCTATTCCTTTCTACATCCTGTTATCGGTATTTATCACTCCCATTTTGCGTTATCGCTTAAACGACAAATTTAAACACGGTGCAGCTAATACGGCGTTTTTGACTGAGTCTATTACAGGGATCGGCGCCGTTAAATCGATGGCCGTTGAGCCGCAAATGCGGCGCAAGCTTGAAGACCATCTGGCCAGTTATGTTCACGCTTCTTTTCGCAGTCAAAACTTAAGCAATGTGGCAGGCCAGATCGCAGGGCTGATTAACAAACTGATGACACTGGGTATTATCTGGTGCGGTGCACACCTGGTGATTGATGGTGAGATAACCGTTGGGCAATTGGTGGCATTTAATATGCTGGCCGGGCGAGTCAGTGGGCCGGTATTAAAGCTGGTACAGCTCTGGCAGGATTTTCAGCAGGCAGGCATTTCTATTGCGCGTTTAGGCGATATTCTTAATACGCCACGCGAGGCAGGCTTTAATCCAAACCGCTCCCGTTTACCGTCATTGCAGGGTGCTGTCACTCTGGATCGTGTGCGCTTTCGCTATCGCAGTGACGGGCCTGTGATTCTTGACGATGTGGATCTGGATATTCAGGCGGGGGAGGTTGTCGGTATTGTCGGGCGCTCAGGTTCCGGCAAAAGCACATTGACCAAACTGATTCAGCGGCTGTATGTACCAGAGTCCGGTCGTATGCTGATCGATGGTGTCGATCTGTCCACAATTAATACGACCTGGCTTAGAAAGCAGATCGGTGTAGTGTTGCAGGAGAACTTTCTATTTAACCGGACCATTCGAGAAAATATTGCACTGTCTGATCCATCCATACCCATGGAGCGTGTTGTTGCTGCAGCAAAAATGTCCGGTGCGCATGAGTTTATTGTCGATCTGCCAGAGGGCTACGATAATATGGTGGGTGAGCACGGCAGCAATCTGTCTGGTGGGCAGCGCCAGCGTCTGGCGATTGCCCGGGCATTGATTAATAACCCGCGTATTTTAATATTTGATGAAGCCACCAGTGCCCTTGATTACGAATCCGAGCGCCTGATCCAGGATAATATGGCCACCATTTGCAAGGGCCGTACGGTGTTTATTATTGCGCACCGGCTCAGTACTGTGCGCCAGTGTGATCGTATTATTGTGATGGATAAAGGTCGAGTGGTTGAACAGGGTGATCACAACACCCTGTTAGAGAGTCAGGGGTACTACGCCAAACTCCACGGGTATCAAAACCATGGGCCTTCTCATCAAACGGTTCAAACACAAAGCAACAAAATAGAACGGCCCTTGCATGAGATTGAACGCAAGCATGCTGTGCGCAAGGATGAAAACGCATGAGGGCCTTCACCGTTCTACTGGATGCCTGGCGCCATCGGGACAAACTGGGTAACTCAGAAAAAGCACGGGAGCTGGCCGCGTTTCTGCCGGCGGCGCTGGAAATTCAAGAAGCACCTCCCAACCCTCTGGCTAAATGGGTTTCGCGCAGTCTGATGGCGCTGTTCTCGGGAGCATTAGTCTGGGCGTGTTTTGGTGAGGTTAATATTGTGGCTTCCGCTGAGGGTAAAATTATTCCTGGCTCACGGGTTAAGGAAATTCAGCCCCTGGAGAAGGCGGTGGTAAAGCGTATTTTAGTCAGTGATGGTGAAATGGTACGTAAGGGTCAGGCTTTAATTGAACTCGACAGCACATCAACCGTGGCGGATGAAAAACGTATTGCCGGTGAAATAGACAGTGCCAGGTTCAGGTTGGCAGTCGGTGATGCCTTCTTAAAACTGTTGGATATGCTACCCGAGGAGCAGAAAAAAATTGCGGTAAACTCAGTAACACTCTCCAATATCCCTGAGGCAACAGAGCAGACCATTCTGTTACACAAACGGTTGCTGTGGCAGCAGTGGTTGCAGTTTGATGCTCAAATCCAGGCCCTAAAAAGCTCACTGGTCAAAACACAAGCGCAGACTGACGGTACACGTGAGGTGATCAACAAACTGGAGCAGACTCTGCCCATTATTAAAAAACGCACAGCCACCATGAAAGTGCTGCACAGTAAAAACTTTGCCTCAGAAACTGATTATTTGCAGTTAGAGCAGGAGCGAATTCAGCAAACCCAGGATCTTGCCACAGAGAGGCAGCGTTTAAACCAGTTACTGGCCACACAAGATGAAGTACAACAACAAATCAATGCGTTGGCGGCACAGACCTACGCCCAGCAGTTAGCAGAAATGGCCGAGAACCAGCGGCAGATCGCCGCATTGCGAGAAGAGCTGGCCAAGGCTTCTGACCTAAACTCGCGGCAGATTTTATATTCCCCGGTTTCAGGCCAGGTACAGGATCTGGCTATCAATACGGTGGGTGGGGTTGTCACCGAAGCTCAAAAGCTGATGCTGATTGTACCGGATGAAGAGCACCTTGAAGTAAAAGTGTTTCTGGAAAACAAAGACATTGGTTTTGTACAGGAAAATATGCAGGCCGAAATCAAAGTACACACATTCCCGTTTACCAAATACGGCGTAGTCAATGCCGAGGTAATTACTGTGTCGGATGATGCCACAGTGGATGAGCAACAGGGGCTGGTATATGGCATGCAACTGTTAATGAAAAAAAACTCCATTCGGGTCAATGACAAACTTGTTAAATTAATTCCGGGTATGGCAGTGACCGCCGAGGTACAAATAGGAAAGCGGCGCATTATCGAATTTTTTATGGCGCCTTTGCTGCGATACCAACAAGAAAGTATTCGCGAACGATAACCTGATAGTAAGAGCGTAAAGTATGGGTAACAAAACCGATGTGGAGTCGGTATTACAGGTACTGGATTACACAAAATCCAATAAAAAGTGGTTTGATGAGAAAGAGTTGTTCGCGGGTTATCACACTGTGTCAATTCAGGGCCAGACAGTTAAAGGCCAGCGTGATCCAAAAAAGCGCCTGGCCAAGGTCGACTATGATTTTAATGGCAAGCGCGTACTGGATGTAGGCTGTTCCAACGGCGGTCTGTTACACGCATTGGCAGAGCAGGTGGCTTTTGCTGTGGGGGTGGATTTTAACGCCAAGTGTATTAATGCCGCTAACGCGCTGAAAGCGATAAATCAACGTGATAACACCCATTTTTATACGTTTGATCTAGATAAGGAAGACTTGTCCATGCTGCGCCACTTTGTTTTTGGTGAGCCCGTTGATATCTGCTTCTTCTTTAATATCTCGATCTGGGTAAAACGCTGGAAGGAGGCTTTCAGGTTATGCTCAGAGATGACCACAACACTATTATTTGAAGCACATGGTAATGAAAAGCAACAGGCAGAGCAGTTGCGCTTTGTAAAATCCATCTATCAGGATGTACAGCTGTTGTCCGAGCAGTCAGATGATGACCCGACCTATGCAAAACGCAAAATGTACCGCTGTGAAACGCCATTAACGAGGCAGGTTGTTACTAGTGTGAGCGGGGAAGAAAATTTCCTCAAAGTGTATAGTGAACAGACGGTGAAAGATGCGTATCAGGCCGTGTTCCCCGATCAGCCCATTGAGTCCATTGAGTTTTATCCCAACACGCATGAAAGTGTTGTGGCTGATATCAATGGCGACTATATAGTCAAATTTCCCAGACCTCATCGAGGGCTGGATGGTGTGAATACTGAGCAGTCTGTTACAGACTTTATGCGTGATAAACTGTCTCTGCCGATTCCCGCGTTAAGTGTTTACACTAAACCCGTGGTGATGGCTCGTTACCAGAAGCTGGCAGGAAATACCTTTAACAAAAATCGCTACGCAGCACTTTCGGAGCTGGATAAAACGTCAATCGCAAAACAGCTGGCAGAATTGATTGCCACTTTTCATGCGGTTGATACGGCGGACGCTCAACGTCACAACATCACACTGTCACCCTCCTGGGATTTATCCGTACCACAGATAGAAGAGCAGTTGGGGCAGGTTGATGACCCAGTCATTAAACAGCTGCTGCCTGAGGTAGTAAAAAATCAAAAAGCATTGCAGGTGCCGGAGAGTAATCAGGTGTTGGGGCACTTTGATCTTCACGGCGGCAATTTACTGGTAAACAGCAGCCATAAGCAACTGACCGCGGTTATCGATTTTGGCAACTGTAAAGTAGGTGATTTGCATCAGGATCTATCAGTAATGAATCTGAGCTCGCCAGATCTCGCCGAGCGAATTGCAACATGCTATGAAGCTATTGCTAAAAGAAAACTGAACCGCTTATTGATTCAGCATTACACCACTATTTTTTATATAAACCTGCTGGCCGGGTTAAAACGTAAAAAGGCCGATAAACAATATGCCTACTGGTCCGGCGAGCTTAATCGCTGGTACGACTACTTGCTGCAGGATCGAGCCCGAGCGCGTTTAAATAAACGCCCGCCAGCCACATCGATGCCAGCCGGCTGGCGCAAATGGCTGGCGTCCAACATAATGAAAGGCGCTTCGGTAGAAGGGTTAAAAAAAGTTCTGAATCAGCAGGGATTTTCACCACTGGATATTGCCACTGAAATTCAGCTGATCACTGAACACCCGTATGTTGAGGCCGGTACTGAAATATTTCAAACGCTGAACAAACGCAACTGGCTGTTAAAAACCTGTGACAAACTGGCTGCTCTGGATACGCGATATTACACAGCAATTGAAAAGCGTACTACCCCGGACTTTCAGTGTTTTATCAATGAATATTACAGTAAGCACCTGCCGGCTGTATTCACTGATGGTGTTAATCACTGGCCTGCATTGAAAAAATGGACTCCTGAGTATTTGCTTGAGCACTATGGCGATCAGTCCATAGAAGTTCAGTTTGGTCGCGATACCGATCCGCTGTTTGAACGCAATTCCAGCAAACATAAAAAACGTATGCTGATGCGTGAGTTTGTCGATCTCATTCGGCGTGAAGGTGAAACGAATAACTTCTATATGACAGCCAACAATACCAAGAACAGCTTCACCAGCCTTGAGCCGCTGTTTGAAGATGTTGCCGACTTTGGTGAACGCTATCGTCAGAAAGAGAGTATTCAATCGGCTAATCTGTTCTGGTTTGGCCCCAAGGGCACCTTTACGCCAATACACCATGACTTAACCAACAATATGCTGGTTCAGCTCTATGGCAGGAAAAAGGTCACGCTGATTCCAGCGTTCCAGGTGCCATGGATGTATAACGACAAAGGTGTATTCAGTGCGGCTGATTACCCGAACTATGATGCCGAGCGCCACCCCTCTCTTGAAAAGGTAACACCGGTAGAAGTGATCTTACAGCCCGGTGAATCGCTGTTTATCCCCATTGGCTGGTGGCACTGTGTTGAAGCGCTGGATGTGACAATCGGAATCAGTTTCACCAATTTTAATGCACCGAATAATTTTGCAGCTGAGTTTCCCAAGCCATAATGATTTGATACAACAATAACAACTGATAAGCGTTTATGAATCGGCATTTATCTTCATGCTTCCCCCGACTTTGTTGTCTGGTAATAATATCTATTCTGTTGGCTACCTGGAGCAATCATGGTGGTGCGCAGATATTTCAGTGTAAAGGACGAGACGGACGACCCCTTTTCACTGACAGCCCTGCTGATTGTCAGGACAGTAATGCGAGTAAAGTTGTTCGTAAACAATCCAGTATTCAAAAATCAAAAAGCAGTAGAAAACCGGATTTTCGATACCCCAAAAGACAGTATCAAAAAGTAGATAGTGTGTGGAATATATTCATAGAACAGGAACTGTCTGATAACGATCCAGCAATGGCCGGTAATGCAAAAGCGAAGCTCGAAAAAAATCTGAATAAGATTTTCTCTGTATTACCAGAACAGGCCGCTTCTAAGCTCAGGGCTTTGAATATTTACCTGTTGTGGGGAGAGCAGTCTACGAATGGAGGCAGATCCAGCGGTATGTCCTATTTTCGCGAGGGGGAGCCGCAGCGTTACGATTATCTTGATCCGCTCTGGAATAATGTCATTGTGATTTATAGCGCCAAAAACCTGATGTATCTCGATAAGCTGTGGGCTCAAAAAGCGTTGATGCATGAGTTAGCACATGCCTGGCATATTAACAATTGGCCAGAAAAGTACAAACCTATTTACAGCGCGTATCAACAGGCAAAACAACAGGGTTTGTATCGCAATATTAAAAATAACAGGGCAGGGGTAGTGCCGGATGCCTACGCCCTCAAAAATGCACTTGAGTATTTTGCTGAGTTGTCAGCGATGCATTTTGTGGGTGGCAATTATTTCCCGTTCAATGCAAAAGGTTTGAGGGAATATGATCCGACGGGTGCGAATGTGATTGCATCGCTGTGGTTTTAATCACTCAATGCTATCCGTAAGCAGGTGATTTATACACAAGAACGATGTAACACGATTAACGGCAATTTTATGTGGTTTTGAACAGGCTTGAATGGGATGAAAACAATTATTAAAAAATTATGCTGGTATACCACTTACCTGTTTTGTGTATGTTGGGTCTTCACGGCACAAGCTCAATTTCTGTCGGTGGAGCATGTTGCATACAATGCGGGTAAGGTGAAAGCGATATCACCCAATGGGAATTATTTTTTGTCAAAAGGGTCGCAGCAATATGGTCTTTATACCCTGAAGGAGGGGAGGCTTTCTCGCATTGCTGGTCTGTGCTGTTTTCGTGGTAAACGCTCTGATGCACAGTTTGTCGACGTGGGTTCCTCCACACAAAAAATTCTGACATTTGAGCAGGAGGGGGAGCAGCCGCTGACTTTAAAATTGTGGAGTATTAAAGGTCAAACAATAGAATCTATAGCTCTGGACATCAAAAATCCCGATTATTCATTTTCTATAGAATCTTCTGGCCGTTATGCGTTTGTTCTCGATAACAGCCGGGTTACGGTAGTTAATTTGGACAAATTATCGATAGCCAGGCAGGTATCGATAAAAGGCGAGGGCAATCCAAAGGCTGTTTGGGGCAATGCATCACTTAACTACTTGGCCATCGTGTACAAAGACAATCAGGTTAAATTCTACGATTTAAATACAAAATCTATGCTGGCTGGTTTGACGGTTGATAGTCATACATCGGTAAACTCAGCTGTTTTTGTCGGTAGAAACCAACAACACATTTTATTGCCCTTTAACGACCGGTCAATCGTTCAATTTGATATTCAGAAAAACCAACGGGTGAGGGAGTTTTCATCTCAGGAACGAGCAAGTATCAAGCGATTATATATTGATAAAAATGGTGAAAATTTATTTTCTGTCAGTAGCAAAGGTGTATCCGTCTTCGATATCAATCAAGGTAAAAATATCGCCTATATCCATGTCTCGGATGTGTTAAAAGAAGGCGCGAAACGTGACGAAGCAAGAGCATGGTTTAATCATTTCCAGTTTAGTGATGCCACTAATTCGGTCTATGTACTGGATAACTTCAACAGTATTAATCAGGTGATCTTTCAAAAAGAAGGGACTCCTCCCGTGGGGCGCCAACAAAGCGTACTGGCGAATTAGTGTTTTGGTCTGATTTGACTGGCACCCGAAATCCGAGTCTTGCAGTTATTTATTTAAAGTTTGAATTAAGAGTCAAGTCAATCAGTAGTTGTTACTGATAGAGCTTATTTATTGTGTAAAAAAGTGAGAAAAATAATGACGGTCTTGGATACCCAGGCTGGTAGAGACAGTGTGCGCGACTTTATCGTGAATAACGAAGGGCGTGAAAACCATATCTACCTGGATACAGCGAATGTGCCAACTACAGGCATCGGTTATGCGTTATTGATTGATAATAATGGTACGTGGGAAGTTAGATCTACTATCGAGGCGGATTTTCAGGCCGCCGGTATTCTGGGGCCTGGTGCAACGCTGGCAGCTGCTGACAGAAATCTTCTGCAACAGGCCGCGAATAATTTAAATGCCGGTAACGGTGCCAATAACGGTAATATTATTGGCAACAATACAAACTGGGGATTTGGTAATACCATAACAGATGCGCAAGCCAATACGTTGTTTGATAATCAGATTGGCAGTTATCAGACCGCGACAATCAATCGTCTGGCAACGGGGGCGGGTATTACAGCCGCAGCTGCTACCACGCTGTACAACGGTTTGAGTCACGACACCCAGACCACATTATTGGATTTATCATTTAACAATCCAAGCCTGATTGGGCGTGGGTTATCTACGGCGTTAAATAACGGCAATACGATGGATGCGTGGATGGAAATTCGTTTTCGCTCCAACCGCCGGGATGCAAACGGCCATCGCTCGGACGGAATCGATAATCGAAGAGAACGAGATGCAGAGCGGTTTGATCTGACCGGAGTCACCCGTCAACAGGTTGCCAATTATGTTGCTGCCAACCAGACAGAAATTCAAAATTATTTAAATGATTTAAGATCTTCAAACGGTAATGTTCCCGCTGATGTACCGACCTATGCTGAAATATTAGCGCAGGCGCTGGATAACTGGGATGACGATAATCCAACCAATCCGCCTACACCCACTCCCGCGCCGACTCCGGCACCAACTCCTACACCGACGCCAGCGCCTACACCGACGCCAGCGCCTACACCGGCTCCAACGCCAGCGCCTACACCGGCCCCAACGCCAGCGCCTACACCGGCCCCAACGCCAGCGCCTACACCGGCCCCAACGCCAGCGCCCACACCGGCTCCAACACCAGCGCCTACACCGGCTCCAACGCCAGCGCCTACACCGGCTCCAACGCCAGCGCCCACACCGGCTCCAACACCAACGCCAAGATGGGATGTGGATGAGCCAGTTATTGTTGCGATCGAGAATGGCATTGAATACTGGTACAACCCTGAAACCGGTGAGATAAGACCTTGGCATCCCGAGGACAACAACGGTGGCGATCACCCATGGGATGATCCAAATAGTATTTCACTGCCACCTATAGAGCCGACTCCGACTCCGACGCCGACGCCGACTCCGACTCCGACTCCGACGCCGACTCCGACGCCGACTCCGACTCCGACTCCGACTCCGACTCCGACTCCGACTCCGACGCCGACGCCGACGCCGACGCCGACGCCGACTCCGACACCGACGCCGACTCCGACTCCGACGCCAACGCCGACGCCAACGCCGACTCCGACGCCAACTCCGACGCCGACGCCGACTCCGACTCCGACTCCGACGCCAACACCACCGCCACCGCCGCCACCAACTCCGCCAGTGCCGCGCAGAGACCCGCTCGCCCTGGACTTAAATGGTGATGGCACAGTAGAAACACTGTCAAAAGAAGAAGGTGTCCATTTTGATCTGGATAATAGTGGCTTCGCCGAACAAACGAGCTGGGTAGCGCCTTCTGACGGTTTCCTCGTTCTGGATCGAAATCAAAACGATATTATCGATGGCGGCGCTGAACTGTTTGGTACAGAAACCTTATTAGCCAATGGTGAGTACGCTGAAAACGGTTTTGAAGCACTGGCTGAATTTGATGTCAATGACGATGGAATCATTTCTGAAGAAGACAGCATTTTTGGAGACTTGCGCATATGGCAAGATACTAACAGCAATGGCGTCGCAGAAACTGAAGAGCTGCAATCGCTAACCGATGCAGGTATTGCTTCAATTAATTTGGATTACGAGTCCAATCAGTTTACCGATGACAACAACGTTCAGCATCGTGAGAATGGCATTTTCACCTATGCGGATGGATCAACCGGCATCACCAATACACTGTGGTTTGATTCCGATCACCGCGACTCAATTCCTGTAGATATTCATAACGGTTCAGGCATTGATGTGTCAGAAGAGATTGCCGCACTTCCTGATGCGGTGGGTTTTGGTAATGCCTATTCACTGCATCAGGCGATGTCACTGGATGAAACCGGGCAATTGCAGTCACTGGTAGAAAGCTTTGTCAGCGAAACAGTCCCCCAGGCTCGCAAAGATCTGGTCAGCCAGATACTGATCGTATGGGCCGGTCAACAAGACACAGATTCAGCCAGCCGCGGTTATGCCATTAACGGTCAGGAGCTGGGTATTCTGGAAACCTTCTGGGGGCAAACCGCATTGCAGGAAAACCCCACCGGACAATACGCACAAATGCTGGCTGGTATTTATCAGGGGCTTGAAGCATCGATTTACACGCAGTTGATGGCCGACAGTCATGCCGACAGTTTATTTAATCTATTGTCCTTCACTCAGGAGGGGGATAACTGGGTAGGCGACTTCACACAAGTCAGTGAACATTTTGCTACACAATTTGCTAACGACGTCGAAAATGCAGGTGCTCAGCTAACTGACTTTATTGATGTTGTTAAAGGCATCAACCCATACAGTGACGCGATGTACCGGGACTTTGTTGAAGCATTGGAAGCAGAAGCGGCATTGCTGGATGCCGACTCACAACGCGCTATGCTGGAAGTAGTGCGTGCCGGTGACGATCATATTATTGGTACTGAACTGGGTGATTCCATTCGCGCTTTCACAGGTAATGATATTATCGAAGCACTGGGAGGCAATGACTTTGTTCAAGGGGGTGCCGGTAACGACAAACTCTATGGCGGAGACGGCAATGACTTCCTGCTTGGTGGTGATGATAATGATGACCTGCGTGGCCAGCAGGGGGATGACATACTCAGTGGTGACGACGGTAATGATCGTCTCTATGGTGACGCCGGTAACGATAACCTGTTTGGTGGTGATGGCCAGGATTACCTCTACGGTGGTGATGGTGATGACATCTTGCGTGGTGGGCAGGGCAACAATGATTACCTCTCTGGTGATAAAGGTAATGACACCTATATGTTCAGAGCGGGCGATGGGAATACCACCATCAACAACTACGATACCGATGAAGGGCATCTGGATAAACTCCAGTTCCTGGGTACGGTAAATCCATCGGATATCAGCGCTAAACGTTCGGGTAATCATTTGCGTTTAACGCTGCTGGCTTCGGGCGAAGTGATCACCATCAATAATTATTTTTCGGGTGATGCGGCATCCGGTTATGCGCTTAACCTGATTGAGTTTTCGGATGGCACGAGCTGGAGCATTGATGAGGTTAAACAGCTTGTTCAGCAGGGCAGCGCGCAGAACGATACGCTCTACGGTTATGCGGTAGACGATAATCTCGATGGCCTGGCCGGTAACGATACGCTGTATGGTGCCGGTGGCAACGACACCTTGTCCGGTGGTGAAGGTAATGACCGCATAGAAGGTGGCAGTGATGCCGATACCTTAATCGGTGGTGCGGGCAATGATAACCTCATTGGTGGCACTGGCAGTGATATTTACCGCTACAGTCTGGGTGATGGCAGCGATAGCATTAGCAACTACGATAAATCCGAAGGTCGCTATGATGTATTGCGCCTTGATAACACTGTCAATGTCAGTGAAACCAAAGCCACGCGTTATAACGATAACTTAATTCTCACCATGGCTGATGGTGAAAAGATCACAGTTAAAAATTACTTTAACAGTGATGGTGAAGGTGGTTACGCATTAGATGCTATTGAATTTGCAGATGGCACCGTGTGGGATCTGGCGACGATTAAAGAGCTGGTATTGCAGCCCAGTGAAAATACCGATTACCTCTACGGTTATGCCAACGACAATACCATCGACGGTCTGTCCGGCAACGATTATATCTATGGTAAAGCCGGAAATGACACATTGCTGGGTAATGATGGCAACGATCACCTGGATGGAGACGAAGGTGATGATGAGTTGGAAGGTGGAGCCGGTAATGACAACCTGTACGGTGACACGGGAGCAGATCAGCTCGACGGTGGCCTGGGTAATGATTATCTGCATGGCGGTACAGGCAATGATGTTTATCTGTACAGCCTGGGTGATGGCAATGACCGTATTCACAACTACGATGTATCAGCTGATCGCTACGATGTTTTACGCTTTGATAATTCCATTGCAGCCGATGATGTAAAAGCTACGCGCAGTGGCGCCGATCTGGTACTGAGCTTTAATAATGGTGAGTCAATCACTGTGCAGTACTATTTTAACAACGATGGCACTGGTGGTTACGCGCTTAATACCATTGATTTTAGTGATGGCACACAATGGGATTTGGCCACCATTAAAGACAAAGTACAGCAAAGCTCTGATGGTGATGACAACCTGTATGGCTATGCCGATGCGGATACCCTGTCCGGTGAAGGTGGTAACGACTATATAGCGGGTGCAGCTGGTGACGATACACTACTGGGGGGTGAAGGTAATGATACAGTCAGAGGTGAAAGCGGCAACGATCACGTTCAGGGTGATGCCGGTAACGACACGCTCTATGGTGGCACTGGCGATGATGTTCTGCTCGGTGGTGAAGGTGATGACACTCTCTACGGTAATGACGGTAAAGACCAGCTCAGTGGAGGCACCGGTAACGATATCCTCCAGGGTGGTGCTGGCGATGATGATTACTTTTTTGCTCAGGGTGATGGCCACGATCGTATTAATGACCAGCAAGGCCAGGTGACTATTTATGTTACCAATCTCAATCTGGATGATATTGTATTTCGTCGTGATGGCAGTAGTCTGGTTGTCAGTTTTGAAGGCAATGCAGCAGACTCGATCACACTGGAATCATTTTATTCATCGGCAGGGGGGGCAGCACAATCGGGCATTTATCTGAGTCCCGCTGGCCAGACCGCAACGTTTATCAGCCCGGCGGAACTCGATGCACTGGTATTGCAGGCTACTGACAGTGACGATCAGATAGCCGGTAGTGATGAAGGGGATGTGATCAACGGACAGTTGGGTAACGATGTGCTCGATGGTAAATCCGGTGATGATACGTTATCCGGCGGTGCAGGCAGCGATACGCTGGATGGCAGTGACGGCAATGATTCACTGACGGGAGGCACAGGCAACGATACACTCGATGGTGGTACGGGTAATGACAGCTACCATTTTGCCGCTGGTGATGGTAGCGACACGATCAACAACTCGGGCAGCAGTACCGATGTTGATGTGATTCATTTTGCCAGTGATGTACTTCCAGCTCAGGTCATGGTAAGCCGGGTAGACAATCATCTGTACCTGAACTATGCCACCAATGATCAGATCATTGTCTCCAACTTTTTCTCCAGCGAAGGTACAACTAACAGTGCCATTGACCTGGTGACATTTTCGGATGGCACACAATGGAGCCGTGAAGAGCTGTTGGATATGGCATTGATCGGTAACAGCGATAACAATCTTCTGACGGGCTATAGCACTGATGATATTCTCGATGGGCGAGAGGGGCAGGACACCCTGATTGCAGGCGATGGAAACGATCAGTTAAGCGGAGGTGCAGGTAATGATGTGCTTGATGGCGGCCAAGGGAACGATCAGCTTAATGCTGGCACCGGAGATGATCAGTTATCCGGTGGTAGCGGTGATGATGTCTACCTGTTTGCCAGTGGTGATGGTCGAGATACCCTAAGCGATACCCATGGCGTTGATCGTATTGAGTTCAGCAATATCGCATCAACACAAGCGGTGCTGCGTCGCGATGGTTCAAATTTGGTGATCAGCTTTTTATCCGGTGATGATCAGATCACTATTCAAAATCAATTCAGTGGTGATCAGGCAAACGCTATCACTTCAAGCATTGAGAGCATTGCTTTCTCCGATGGTGTGCAGTGGAGTTTTGCCGATATTCTGGTTCAGGCGGTTAAAGGCACTGATGGAGCAGATACCATCCATGCCTTTAACCATGACGATACTATCAATACCGGTTTAGGCAATGACACTGTCTACGCACAAGACGGCAGTGATATTGTCAGCACTGGCGATGGAAGTGATTACATCGAAGGTGGCCGTGGTGACGATACCATTTACGGTGGTGACGATAACGATGTTCTTCACGGTGGTGATGATAATGACATGCTGTACGGTGAAGCTGGTGATGACACTCTGCACGGTGGCAGTGGTACAAATACCCTCGATGGTGGTATTGGCAATGACACGTTGTATGGTGGTTATCAGTCCGATCAACTGATCGGTGGCGCTGGCAATGATCAGCTGGAAGACTACGGGGGTGATAACATACTCCATGGTAATGACGGTGATGACACACTCAACGGTGCCGGGCAGCTGTTTGGTGATGCCGGAGACGATACGATCAGTGGCAGTGGGCTGTTAAGTGGCGGCGCTGATAACGATACGATTACCTCAGACTCTGCGTCGACAATAGTCGGTGGCACTGGCAATGATATTTTATACGGTTCATTCAGTGATGAGACTTATGAGTTTGCACTGGGTGATGGTCAGGACCTGATTATCGAAACCCGTGAGAATGAAGTCTACAGCAATGTTAATCCTTCCAGCGACACGATCAGGTTTGCCTCAGACATCGCGTTGAGTGACCTGAGCTTTGAGCGCCACGGTAATGACTTGCTGATCGTTCACAGTAATGGAACCGATAGAATCACCGTTCAAAACTGGTACAAAGAGCCGACTGAACATTTCAAAATTAATGCATTTGAGTTTAGTGATGGCACCACACTGACAGACACGGAAGTCGAAGCCATGGTGGTGACTTACGGCACCAGTGGTGATGACACCTTAACCGGTTACCGTGACAAAGATGATGAAATTCACGCCGGTAGCGGCGCGGATGAAGTGTGGGGCCGCGAGGGCAACGACACGATTTATGGTAATGACGGTAACGATTACCTCGATGGCGATGAAGGCAACGACACGCTATTTGGTGGTGAAGGTGATGATAACCTGGTAGGGCGCATCGGTGCCGATCAGCTGACCGGTGGCGTTGGTAACGATACGCTGCAGGGAATGGAAGGCAGCGACACCTTAGTGGGTGGCGTCGGTGAAGACAAATTATTTGGCGGCGCTGATAATGACCATCTGCAGGGTGGTGACGACAACGATTACCTGGATGCGGGAGCCGGTAACGATATTGTTGATGGTGGTGCCGGTGATGATCAGATAGCTGGTGGTGAAGGCGACGATACCTACCTGGCCGGTACCGGTAATGATGTGATTGTCATTTCTGATAAGGGTGGCCACGACACCGTTGATGTCAGCGCTGGTGGTATTGATGGTATCTATTTTGATGGCACGTTGACCATTGATCGTTTGAGCTTTGCACAAGACGGTAATGATTTGGTGATCTCGGTAGATGATGGCAATTCGCAAACCATCAGGGTGACCGACCACTTCCTGGGGGCTGAAGCCTCCATTGACTGGATACAGCCGGTTAACGGTAGCCAGATAGGCACTGCACAAATCAATCAACTGGCGGCCGGTGGCAGCAGCGGTGATTACGATGCCGAGTTTGTAGGTACAGCAGCCGGTGAACAATTGCTTGGTACCGCTGGCACCGATCTGATCAAAGGGCTTGGCGGCAATGACACGCTGTTTGGTTTTGGCGGTAATGACCGGCTTGAAGGCGGAGAGGGTGATGACCGACTGCAGGGCGGCAATGGCGGCAACACAGGTTCAGGTGACGACATACTGATCGGTGGTGAGGGTAATGATATTCTCTCCGGCGAAGATGGTAATGACACGCTCGACGGTGGAAATGGCAACGACCATTTTTATTATTTCGCCAACTCAGGTCAGGACACCGTGATCGACGACGGCGACGGGCAGGATATCCTGTTCTTCAACGACGTCAGCCCGGATCGACTGAGTTACCATCAGCAGGGCAATGATCTTATCGTGCTGGTGGATGGCGACCTTACTCAGCAGGTGCTGGTGCAGGATCATTTTCTGGGCGGTAACAATGAAATTATGGTTCAGCCCAATGGTGGGTTCACACTAACGCCTGCGGATATTGGCGTGTTGCTGACTGCATTGCCCACTGATACTGGTGGCGGTGATACCGGCGGTGGTGACACTGGCGGTGGCGATGGTGGCTCAGGTGGTACTGATATCAGTGGCGATGACACTATCACAGGTACTGCCAATAATGATGTGATCATCACGGGTGCAGGAAACGACATCCTGACAGGTGCTTCTGGCGACGATGTTATGATTGGCGGTGCCGGCAATGATACGTATATCATTGGTGCCACAAGTGGCCAGGACACCATCATCGATATCGATGGCCAGAATATCATTCGCTTCGTTGACGGCATCAGCTTTAATGATGTAGCCAGCGGTTTATCCAAATCCGGTAATGACTTGATCCTCAATATTGGTAGCAGTGGCGACAGTGTACGAATCGACAGCTTCTTTAGCGTTGCCAATACACTGGAAAAACTGGAGTTTGAAACCGGCGGTGAAATATCCGCAGCGCAACTCTATGGTGCTTTTGGACTATCTGCACCCACAGCCACTGAAACCAACGGCGAGTCTCTGTTCGGTGATAACAGTGACAACAGCTTGTCCGGTACCGCCAACAATGATGCGTTAGTTGCCGGTAGTGGCAATGACACTCTGAATGGATTGGAAGGGAATGATCAACTGATTGGTGGTGCTGGTAATGATATTTACCTGATCGGCAGCAACAGTGGCAGGGATACCATTGTTGATACGGATGGGCAAAATATCATTCGCTTTATCGATGGTATCAGCTTCAACGACGTTGCCAGTGGTTTATCCAAATCCGGCGATGACCTGATTCTGAATATCGCAAACTCCGGCAACAGTGTAAGAGTGGATAACTTCTTTACACTCACCAACACCGTTGAAAAGCTGGAATTTGAAACCGGTGGTGAAATCTCAGCGGCACAGCTTTACGGAGCATTTGGCCTGTCGGCGCCGACTGCAAGTGTAATAACAGAAGATGCCCTCAGCACTGCAGCAACGCCAGCGGCGATCAGCAATCAGCTGGATCAACTGGTCTCTGCTATGGCCGCCTTTAAAACGCAGGATGGCAGTGGAGATATTATCTCGCAAGAGGAGGACAGTCAGCCTAAATCTACACTGGTTGAATCCCCACATATCGAATAGCAGTTAACCTGAGCTTTAAAAAGGGGGCTGTGATTTTTTCTGATTCACAGTCCCCTTTTTTTGTTTTTCACAATGGGGTACTGGAGATTTTCCGTCGTTAAAAAACATAATTCCCTGTAGACCTTGTTAGCTGTGGCTTTTAGATGGGTATTAACTTTTCAATCAAACAAAGATAGATGCGGTTTCAAGTAATAACTGCAATTTCGTTACGCGGCGAGTAAATCTGCTCGCTGCCCCATCAATAGTCCGTTTGGCGATCGAGAACCCCTCGTCTTTCTCGGACGGTCGTTGAGTCGATTCATCACCGCTTGCACCTCTTCATCAGTGACTTCATTGAAGTCGGTGCCTTTAGGAAAATACTGTCGGATTAGGCCGTTGGTATTTTCGTTGATCCCACGCTCCCAGGAAGCATACGGATGAGCGAAGTAGACATCAGCGCCAAGCCCATCGCCAATTTTTTCGTGCTCCGAAAACTCCAAACCGTTATCAAAGGTAATGGTTTTGACCTTCGATTTCAGGGCCTTCATGCCCACAACAGCTGCCTCT
>NZ_JBFRBC010000020.1:0-71366 GCF_040932045.1 Microbulbifer sp. TYP-18 | reverse complement strand
TAGATTCCAGGTGAAAAAACAAACAATCTCAGGGTTGTTTTGGTCAAATTCAGGCCCGCACCAGAAAATACTGATACTGCCGTAGCGATTGTTGAGTTATTCAGACGTTCCCTAGTTGCCGGGTTAACAGCGTCTCAATCGGGGCAGCCGCTATCGTCGACCGCGACGGCCAGTGGCGTGCCGGGACAGAGGTCCAGGTAATCCGGCACCCCATCCTGGTCAGAGTCCACCGGGCAGCCATCGGCATCGATGAATACCCCCGGCGGTGTCTGCGGGCAGTCATCCAGCTTGTCGATGATCCCATCCCCATCCAGATCCCGCCAGAAGACCGGATATTCACTCCACTGGTAGCCGATGCTGATGCTGACAAAGCCGTCCAGGCCGCCCTCCTCCACTCCCTGAAAGGCCCGCGCATCGACACGGGTCTGCCAGCGGGGCCCCAACTGGTATTTGACTCCGAATCCCCCATTCACCATGGTTTGGCGCCGGTGCCAGTCCCGTTCCGGGCCAAAGGCACCATCGTATTCGGTGCGTATTTCGCCGACACCAAAAGCGGCATAGGGCTGCCAGCGACAGGGTGCGCCGCAGAAGTTGCCAGCGAAGTGATACAGGAGGTCCATGTGATAGTTGTAGACATCCACTTTTTCGTTGATGCCTTTGACACTCACGCTGAAATAATCGACCACCCCTTCCAGTGCCCAGCGGTCAGTGATGCTGTAGCCAAGGCCGCCACCGCCACCGGTAGTGTCGCTGAGTTCCAGATCAAATTCCTGAAATGGCGTACCCTTCAGGCGGTCGTTGTCAAACCAGTAGCGGCCGCCGTTGAGGTATAGGTTGAGGGTGGTTTCGGGGTCTGCCTGTAGCGGCGGGGAGGTGGCTGCCATCAGTGGCAAAGCGCACAGGGTGAGGCGGGAAATCAGTCGCCTTGTTGTCATTATCAACTCCGGAATATCCATTTACCGGCAATGGGTCTGAATGAAAATAGTAGACCCTGGGCGGGGCGTCCACTAACCCTACAGGGCCTCAGAAGATCTTGCAGGAGCTGCAACCGCCCCATGGGGGAGTGCCGGAGGCGCTGTGTCGCCGCGGCCTTTCGGGGGAATAACTGTTCAGTGAAGCGCGGCGTCTTTGTGAACCGAAACAACAGGGGTTGACAGGTGTGGCTGTGCCCCTAGCAGGTTGTTGAAAAAGGCATCCTGCCTTTTGCAACACACGAAAAGCGAAAAATTTGATTTTCACTTTTCTCCCAAAATCAACGACTTAGGCGTCGCCGATTTTGCCGGAACATCCATATTCCGGTACCAGGCGTCGAAATTCTTCGAATTTCAACAGCCTGCTAGCTGTCGGCGCGTCGGTAAAGCAGATCCCAGACCCCGTGGCCGAGTCGTTGGCCGCGCCGCTCGAACTTGGTTTGCGGACGGAAGTCCGGTCGCGGCGCATACTCGCCTTTGCCGGCGGTGTTTTCCAGCAGCGCTTCGGTCTCCAGCACTTCCAGCATCTGTTCGGCGTAGTTTTCCCAGTCAGTGGCCATATGCAGCAAACCTCCGGGTTTTAATTTGGTACACAGCAGGCGTGCGAACTGGGGTTGCACTATGCGGCGCTTGTGGTGCTTTTTCTTGTGCCAGGGGTCGGGAAAGTACAGCTGTATACGGTCCAGGGAAGCGTCCGCGATACAGTCATTCAGTACGTCTATGGCATCGGCCATATACACGCGAAGATTTTCCACGCCCGCAGTACCGGCATTGTTGATCAGCCGGCCCACACCGGGTGGGTGGACCTCGATACCGATAAAATCCTTGTCCGGCTCCGCGCGGGCCATTGCCAGTAGCGAATCACCCATACCGAAGCCGATCTCCAGCACCAGCGGTGCCCCGCGACCAAACACCTGTCGGGCACTCAAGGGGCCGTCGAAGAGCGACAGGCCGTAGGGACCCCAGTAGTGATCAAAAGCCCGTCTCTGGCCCTCGGTCATGCGCCCGGCCCGAATGACATAGCTGCGAATGGATTTTTTCTTGTATTCCGTGCGATAGGGAAATTTTTCCGCGGAATCTTCCTGCATGTGTTGCGGCCTCTGAAGGGAACCTGACCCCAAGGGGGATTTTTTACTGTCCGTTAAACCGGCAATCCAATAGATGATCCCCCATTCATTGGATTGTCGCCCCTGCAAATCCAAACAATTGCGCGGAATCGTAAGCTTTTCAGGGGCTTGCGCCGGCCTTCGCCGGTATCGGCACTGCCATGTAGCGCAATACCCGGTGACTTATTTAGTTGTCTAGTCGCCGGGTAAACCGTCACACTATTTCTCGTAGTCAGCGGGAATAGTTCAGTGCGGCGACAAACAGTGCCACCCAACCGGAGATGAGTGCCAGTCCCCCCAGCGGTGTGACCGGGCCCAGCCAGCGGGGACCGCCGAATGTCAGGCCATAGAGGCTGCCGGAAAACAGGAGTATCCCGGTGGCGAACAGGGCACCGCTGACCAACAGAGCTGTGCGTTCTCCCCAACTCTGTAACAGCAGCGCCACACCGAACAGGGCCAGAGTGTGGACCATCTGGTAAAGAACACCGGTTTTGTAGGCTTCCAGCAGATCCACCGCGACCTTGCCGCGCAGACCATGGGCGCCGAAGGCACCCAGCACGACGCCGCTGCCACCCAGGGCCGCGGCGATCAGCAGGTAGAGTTTGACCATTTGTCTTTCCTCCCGGGACATAGAGGGACACCAATAAAAAACCGCGCGGATGCGCGGTTCTTTAACAGCCACAAGTGTCCGTCAGGCTTCCATCGCCGCTCGCACTTTCATCATGGCCTTTTTTTCCAGTTGGCGAATACGCTCGGCGGAAACACCGTATTTGTCCGCCAGTTCGTGCAGCGTTGCCTTGGTCTCGCTCAACCACCGCGCCTGGATAATGTCGCGGCTGCGATCATCCAGCTGCTTCATGGCTGCTGCCAGACTGTTCAGGTTGGACTCCTTCCAGTTGTCACGCTCCAGCTGCGCCGCCGGGTCGAAGCGGTGATCTTCCAGGTAGTGGGCCGGCGCCTGCCAGGCGCTGTCATCACTGTCGTCTACCCCGGCATCGAAGGCCGCATCGTGGGCGGACAGGCGCCCCTCCATTTCATAGACCTCGGTGACATCGACTTTGAGGTCGGTGGCAACTGCCTTGGCTTCGTCATTGGTCAACCAGGCCAGCTTCTTCTTCTGGCTGCGCAGATTGAAGAACAGCTTGCGCTGGGCCTTGGTGGTGGCGATTTTCACGATACGCCAGTTGCGCAGGATGAACTCGTGAATCTCCGCCTTGATCCAGTGCACTGCAAAGGACACCAGGCGTACCCCTTTCTCGGGGTTGAAGCGCCGGACGGCCTTCATCAGGCCGACATTGCCCTCCTGGATCAGGTCGCCCTGGTTGAGGCCGTAGCCGGAATAGGACTTGGCGATATGCACCACGAAGCGCAGGTGGGACATCACCAGTTGGCGGGCCGCATCCAGATCCTGGCGATAGTAAAGGTCTTCGGTCAGGCGCCTCTCCTCCTCCGCGGACAGCACGTCAAAACTGCCGACCGTTTGGATGTAGGCGTTGAGATTGGCACCCGGAGACAGCGTATGCACTGGCTGCAGGCTGGTTCCCATGATTTCTCCTTCTGTTTAGTTGTGCCGGACAGCTGCTTTCAGCACCAACCGGCAGTGCGGTGGCCCCGTGTCGGACCCCCCTGTGTTCCGGTAGTCTTGTACCGATGGATTGGGGGATGGGGCGCCGCCGAATGGTTCCAGTGTAGCATTTGCACCACCGCCTTAGGAAGACTACAACTGACGGGACAAAGGCGGGAACTACAGGTACTTAGAAGGTCTATCTATAGAAAAGTTTCGCGCCATAGGACAGTCCTCACTGGGTCCCGCAGGCCTCTACTCCCCTCAGCGGGGCTCGATTGCGCGGGTATGGCGGGTCACGGCGATCCAGGCTCCCATCAGGCCCAGCCCGGCGGCGCCTCCGGTCAGCGCCAGAAAATAGCCAAACCCGGGACCATCCAGTGTGTAACCACTGCCATAGGAGGCGGCCAGGCCCGCCACCGGCCCCGCCATCAGCGCCACCCCGAAAGCCACCAGCAGCCAGGCCAGGGCACCGCCGAAAAACCCGTAACAGAGGCCGCTGTAGAGAAAAGGGCGGCGCACAAAGGCGTTGGTGCCGCCCACCAGTTTGACCACCAGGATTTCCTCGCGGCGGTTCTCGATATGCAGGCGAATGGTATTCACCACGACCAGTAGCACGCCCATTGCCAGCAACAGGGCGAGGCCGGCGGCCAGGCGCTGCCCCAGCTGCGAGAGCCGGGCCAGCCGCTGTACCCAGGCCAGGTCCAGCACTACGGCATCGGTCAGGGGATTCGCCCGCAGCTGTTCTGCCAGCGCCTGCAGCCGGTCACTGGGGGCGCTTTGCGGGCGCACCAGCAACACAGCGGGCAGCGGATTGTTGTCCAGTCCGGTCAGCAGGTCGCCCAATCCGGAAGTCTGCTGAAATTCCTGCAGGGCCTGCTCCGGGGAGATGTAGGCGACCTCCCCGATCAGCGGGTTTGCCCGCAGCGCCTCCGCGTAGGTCTGCACCGCCTCGCTATTCGCACTTTTGCGCATAAACACGGAAATCTGTGGCTGGCCGTCCCAGCCCGCCACCGCGCGCTGAAAATTCACCATACCCAGGTGCAGGGCACTGGGCAGAGCCAGTGCTATGGCGATGACCAGTGCAGTCATGCCGCTGGCTATGGGGGTAGCGAAGAAGCGGCGCAGCGCCTCCAGCGCCATCTCGCGATGGTGGCGGGTCCAGCTTAGCCAGCGGTCGCCGAGCCGGGTCCGGGCGGCCACCGCGCCCGCTGTCTTCCTGGGTTCCGGCGCCGGGCGCCGGTGTTTATGGGTGGACTGTTTCACGGCCGGGGACTCCATCGAAGACCAGCTGGCCCGCCTGCAGGGTAATCACCCGGCGGCGCAGGCGCGCGATCAATTCCAGGTCGTGGCTGGCCACCAATACGGTCACGCCCACTGCGTTGAAATCGCCAAACAGCCCCATGATCTCCTCCGAAAGCCGCGGGTCCAGGTTGCCGGTGGGCTCGTCCGCCACCAGTATCGCCGGCTTGTGCACCACCGCGCGGGCAATACCAACCCGCTGCTGTTCACCCCCGGACAGGGTGATCGGATTGTGCTTTTCCTTCTGCAGCAGGCCCACTTTGTCCAGGGCGGCGCGCACCCGGCGGCCCACTTCGCGCCTGCCGCACCCGGCCACTGTCAGTGGCAGCGCCACATTGTCGAATACGTTGCGATCAAACAGCAGCTGGTGATTCTGGAAAACGATACCGAGATTGCGGCGAAAATAGGGAATCCGGCTGTTGCGGAGCCGGTTGAGGTTCTGCCCGGCGACCAGGACGCTGCCACCGGAGGGGCGCTCGATTGCGGTCAACAGCCTGAGCAGGGTGCTTTTGCCGGCACCCGAGTGACCGGTGAGAAATACCATTTCCCCCCTGTCCATCTCCAGGCTGATGCGCACCAGCGCATCCTGGCCCGAGTTGTAACGCTTGTTGACCTTGTCGAAGGTGATCATGAGTCAGCAGCCCGCCATTCCAATCGGTCTTTCCCGGCCTGTCCGGTGGTCGCCGTCGATACAGGGACACGGGGTGGCATCGCCCGGCTGTCCGGGGCCCGGCGAGCGGGATGTCGGGCGGGCCCTGTCATTCGGACACAGGCGGGTGGGGTTCGGTGCGAAACAGGGCGGCGACGAACTCATTTGCCCCAAAGGGCTGCAAATCCTGCGCCTGCTCGCCGACGCCAATAAAGCGTACCGGAATCCCAAACTTCTGCGCCAGGGCAAAGATCACACCGCCTTTGGCGGTGCCGTCGAGCTTGGTCAACACCAGGCCGGTGACCCCGGCGGCATCCCGGAACTGTTCCGCCTGGTTGATGGCGTTCTGCCCGGTGCCGGCATCCAGGACCAGCAGCACTTCGTGGGGTGCGTCGCTGTCCAGTTTGCCCATCACCCGGCGCACTTTGGACAGTTCTTCCATCAGGTTGGATTTGGTGTGCAGGCGGCCGGCGGTATCGGCAATGACCACATCGACGCCCCGTGCCTGGGCCGAACAGACTGCGTCGTAAATCACCGAAGCGCTGTCGGCACCGGTATGCTGGGCCACCACCGGTACATTGTGGCGTTTTCCCCAGACCTGCAGCTGTTCCACTGCGGCCGCGCGGAAAGTGTCCCCCGCGGCCAGCATCACCGACTTTCCCTCCGCCTGACAACGGTGTGCCAGCTTGCCGATGGTGGTTGTCTTGCCGACCCCGTTGACGCCCACCACCAGAATCACAAAAGGCCCGTTGGCTGTATTCATTTGCAGCGGCTCCTCGACTGCGGCGAGGAGGCCGGTCAGCTCTTGCTGGAGGGCGCGGTAGAGTGCAGGGCCATCGGTCAGCTCCCGGCGCGAAACCTTCTGGGTAAGCCGGTCGATAATTTCCGTGGTCGCCTCCACGCCGACATCTGCCATCAGCAGCTGGGTTTCCAGTTCCTCCAGCAGGTCTTCGTCGATCTCTTTCGCACCTAGGAACAGATTGCCCACGCCCTCGGCAAACTGGTTGCTGGTGCGGCTCAGGCCGCGGCGGATACGGCTAAAGAAGCCCCCGGCTTCCGGCATACTCTCCTGCCCGGCCTCGTCGATCGGTGTCTCCGCGGGTGACTCTGGTATTGTCTGGGGTGGGGTCACCGCCTCTTCGGCGGATGCCGTGCGAATAGCTTCCGCACCGGCTTGGGTTTCCTCAGGCCCGGCCTTCTTTTTACGCAGGAAATCAAAGATCATTCTCGGGTCCGCATGTCACGCTTGCACAAAAGCGCTAATCTTAGCATCGCTCCATTTTTCCACACAGCAGGAATACACTTTGGCCAACAGCCGTTCGCGCAGTGGCGCACCCCACTCACGACCACAACTGCGCATCATCGGCGGTGACTGGCGCGGCCGCAAAGTGCAGTTCGCGCCGGTCGCGGGGCTCAGGCCCACCGGTGACCGCCTGCGCGAAACACTGTTCAACTGGTTGCAGTTTCAATTGGCCGGCACCCGTTGCCTGGACCTCTTTGCCGGCTCCGGCGCCCTGGGGCTGGAGGCCTTGTCCCGCGGTGCCCAGGCGGTGGACTTCGTTGAATTGAACCGCGATGCGGCGATGACCCTGCAGCGACAACTGGCGGCGCTGGGAGCCCACAACGGGCAGGTGCATCTCTGCAGTGCTGAGCAGTTTCTCGGTCAGGCGTGCGGCCCCTATCAACTGGTGTTCCTGGACCCGCCTTTTGCCGGCGCCCTCTGGCAGCCCATGCTGGCGGGGGTTATTCCACACCTGGATGCCGGCGCCCAGGTCTATGTGGAGACCCCGCGGGACACGCTCCTCAGCCTGCCGGATGGCTTCCGGATTGAGCGGGAGAAGCACGCCGGACGGGTCTGTATGCGCCTTCTGCGCTGGCGTCAGTAGTACCTGTCGGAAACCTCCGGCGGGCGCTGTTTTGTGCCGGGTCGACAAATTGTTTAACATGCGCGCCCGGCCCGGCAGAGTTCCAGAATACAGTTTGGCTTATGAAAAAAGTTGTCTACCCAGGAACTTTCGATCCCATTACCAACGGTCACCTGGACCTGGTGGAGCGCGCCTGTCGCCTGTTTGACCATGTCACCGTGGCGGTAGCGGCGAGTTCCCGCAAGAACCCGCTTTTCACCCTCGACGAGCGCGTGGATCTGGCCCGGCAGGTATTGGATCATCTGCCCAACGCGGAGGTGATTGGTTTCGATATTCTGCTCGCCGACCTGGTGCACCAGGTAGGGGCCTACGGCGTTTTGCGCGGCCTGCGCGCGGTATCCGATTTCGAGTACGAGTTCCAGCTGGCCAATATGAACCGGCAACTGGCGCCGAATATGGAAAGTCTTTTCCTCACTCCGGCGGAGCACCTCTCCTACATTTCCTCATCGCTGGTGCGGGAGATCGCCTCCCTTGGAGGTGACGTCACCAAGTTTGTGCCAGCGACAATCCAGGCGGCGCTGCTGGCCAAGTTCCGCTGAGCCGGATTTGCCGAGGGACCTCTGTTACACTGGCTTGATGAGTTAACGCCGACGGAGTACCACCTGTGCGTAAGCTGATTCTCGTCCCGCTTCTGCTGTTCTGCAGCAGTGTCTCTGCCCAGGAAGTCCAGCCCGAAGTCGCCACCGGACGTGGCGCAGTCAAGTCCGCTACCGCCGAGGAATTTATGGCGGTCACCGCCAACCCCCATGCCAGCCGGGCCGCCGCTGAGATTCTCGCCCGCGGTGGTACTGCGGTGGATGCCGCTATAGCGGCGCAACTGGTGCTCGGTCTGGTGGAACCACAGTCGTCCGGTATCGGTGGTGGCGCCTTCATGCTGAGTTACCGCGCGGATAAAAAAACACTGTATTTCTACGATGGCCGTGAAACTGCGCCGGCGGCGGTGGATGAAAACTATTTCATGCACGACGGCCGGCCGCGCTCATTTTTGAAAGCGGTGATCGGCGGCTATTCGGTGGGGGTGCCCGGCGTGATGCGTATGCTGGAGCTGGCACACGAGCGGGACGGCAAGCTGCCCTGGGCGCAGTTGTTTGAGCCGGCGATCCAACTGGCGGAGCAAGGGTTTGCAGTGTCACCGCGGCTGCACCAGTTACTGGAGAAATTACCCCAAGTTGCCGCCCGGCCCGCCATTAAAAAATATTTCTTTGTCGCCGATGGCGAGCCGGTTCCGGTGGGCTACCGGTTGAAAAATCCAGACTATGCGCAGACGCTGCGCCTGCTGGCCAGGGATGGCAGCGATGCTTTTTATCGCGGGGAAATCGCCGCGGCGATCGTGAATGCGGTGCGCAACGACCCCGAAAACCCCGGGGTTATGACCCGCGGGGATATGGCGGATTACAGGGCCAGGATACGCCCGCCCCTATGCAGTAAATTTTTGCAATACCGTGTCTGCGGCGCCAATGCGCCCTCGTCCGGCGGCTCCACCGTGGGTGCGATTCTGGGCATGTTGGGGCAGTTCCCGCTGCGCGAGTTTGAACCCGGCAGCGCTGCGCTGACCCATTTGTTTGCGGAGGCATCGGAACTGGCGTTTGCCGATCGCAATGCCTATCTGGGGGATCCGGATTTCGTCGCGGTGCCGAGCCGGGCCCTGGTGGCGCCCGGGTATCTGGCCGAGCGGGCCAAGCTGATCGACTCAACCCGGGCCACGGTCGCGGTGGCCGGCCAGCCGGACCCGCGAGCGGCAAAAAAGCGGCCGGCACTCTCGCCTGAGAAACCCAATACCAGCCATATGGTCATGGTGGACCGTTACGGTAATGGAGTCAGTATGACTACCAGTATCGAAACCGGTTTCGGTTCCCGGCTGATGGTGAAAGGGTTTCTACTCAACAACCAGCTCACTGACTTTTCCTTTACTCCAGAAAATGCCGCTGGGGATCCGGTGGCGAATCGTATCCAGCCCGGCAAAAGGCCCCGCTCCTCCATGTCGCCCACAGTGGTTTTTGACGAAAACGGCAACATGCGCATGCTCGTGGGTTCGCCGGGAGGCTCGCGTATCATCGATTACACTGCACGCACTATTCTCTACCATCTGGGCCTGGGCATGCCGATCGCAGAAGCTATAGCGGCGGGTAATATCGGCGCTATTGGTAGGCGGGTGGAACTGGAGCCGGGGTTTTTTACCGCGGACACTGTAACAAAACTGGAACAGCTCGGACAAAAGGTGGTGCAACGCAATCTCAATAGTGGTATCCACGGGATTGCGCTGATCGATGGCAAATTATATGGCGGGGCAGACCCCCGTCGGGAAGGCAGTGCCGTCGGGAATTAACTATCAATTGTGTGTGAGGGGTGACCATGCGAGCCTATTCTCTTCTACTACTCCGTATCAGTCTCGGTCTGTTGCTGGTGATCTGGGGGGTCGACAAAATTATTAATGTGGACCACGCCATTCTTGTTTCGGACCACTTCTATCTCGGGCTGATCAAGGCGCCGTTGATGTGGAATATCTTCGGTATTCTGCAAACCCTGCTCGGCCTGGCGGTGGTACTGGGTCTGTGGCGAAAGTTCACCTACCCGGTGCAGGCGGTGATTAACGGCGCCACCATGCTGGGCGTGTGGAAATCCATCATCGATCCCATGGGCCTGATGCTGGAAGGGACCAATGTGCTGTTCTATCCATCGCTGATCGTGTTTGCCAGCTGTCTCGTGTTGTGGGCCTTCCGCAGCGAGGACCAAATGGTATTGGACAAGAACTGATCCTGATCTGTCTGCGCGGTTCACTGCCGGAGGGCAGCGCCGGCCCGGTATACGGGCCGGCCCTTGAAGTAAGTGCGCAGCACGCGGGTCCGGTGAATCTGTTCTGGGGGTATCTGGAACAGGTTTTGGTCAAGCAGGATAAAATCTGCCCACTTGCCAATTTCCAGACTGCCGGTCTCCCCTTCTATCCGATTGGCAAAGGCGCCATTGATGGTGAAAACCGCCACCATTTGTTCGAGCGCTGTCACGTCCCCTGATATCGATACCAGGCCACGGAATTGATTCTGTCCCCGGTGTACGACGCCGAGCTGAATAGCGGCAAAGGGGTTCACCGATTGCGACACTGGTGAGCCGCTACCGGACGCCACGGCTATATCCCGCCGAAGCAATTCCGTTGCCGGGTAGCGCCCGGTTTCAGACTTCCGTGTGGACGCCAACCGGGGTGGCTCTAGTAAGGCGATGGTTTTTGTTCGTTGCAACAGGCGGAAGTCCCGCCCCTGGGCAAGTTGCCAGGGGGCCAGGCTGTTGCGGGGGGCTTCGGCACTCCTTGTGCCGCTGGCGTGCGCGAATGCCTGCAGGGCCATACGCGTTGCCAGGTCGTCTTCGGCGTGCAGCTGCACCTGCAAGCCTTGTCGGTTGGCGTCTGTGACAAATTGGTTGATCTGTTTCTGGCGGGCGACAGTTCCAGCCTGTATCTGATCCAGGGGGTTGGTCACTGACAGGGATACGGAGTGAATCCTGAGCTCACCCCGCTGCAGTGTTTCCGCCCGCTGCTTGAGCGCTGCCAGCTGTTCCCCGGTCATATCGGCGGTGGCCGCGAGGGAGCCGCGAAGGCGCAATGTGAGCTCCCCCTTTGTGGCCATTTCCCGCAACGCAGCGAGCATGGTCGTATCCCCGGGGTGGATATCCGTTGCGTGCATACTGGTGATGCCCCAGCGGTTGCGCTGTTGCTGCGCGGCGACTATTTCGGCCCGGTGTTCGCCCGCACCTGCCGGGGGAATAATGCGCTCCACCAGTGCCATTGCCGGGGCGCCGCGGAACACACCGATGGCGAGCCCGTTAGCATCTCTGCCGATGGTGCCGCCGTCGGGCGCCACAGTCTCCATAGTGATTCCGGCGGCGGCCAGCGCTTCGGAGTTGGTCCAGATGGATTGCCGGTCCTCGGAATACAAGACTATGGGAATCAGGTCGTTCACCTGGTCCAGCTGTGCCTTATGGGGTGCGCCATCGCCGAAGGCCGCCGGCCTCCAGCCTTGCCCGACTACAAGTTGAAGCCCGGGATTGGCGTCGATGAAATCCGCTACCGCTGCCTGGTAGTCGCCGACTTGTTGTCCGCCGTAAAGGTGTAGCCGTCGGCCCTGGTTGCCTATCCGTGCCAGCGCGTCCACAAAGCCGGGTAACACCAATTTGCCCTGCAGGTCTTCCACCCGGGTCGCCGGACCGATGAAAGCGTCGGCGCCGGCACTAGTGCCGACAAAGACGATACGCCCGGCGCGGATGGCAATGGCCTGATGGATACTCCTGCGGGCATCGACGGTATAGATGTAACCGTTTTTCAGCACCAGCTCCGCGGGGCTGGGTGCGGCCGCCATCTGTGCGCCCTGCGCAAACCGGCCGGCGGAAACACTTTCCCGGTCGGCAGGCGCCCGGGAATCACAAGCTGCCAGTACCACCGTCAACAAAGTGACAGTCAGCGTTATCAGCTTCCCGGGGTTACACATGTGCGTCCTGTCTGTGCCGCTGCGTTTATAAGGCCCGGCGCTATTTGCCGTGGCTGTCTCAGTATAGAAAACCGATTGTGCGGTGTTGTTTCGCCCCGGATGCGGCAGCCGTTAACCTGTTGGAGGATTGAAGCTCAGCGCTGGCAGCGGCTGCAGAAAAAGGTGTTGCGCTGGCCCAGCAGTGTATCGCGCACCGGCCTGCAGCAGTTGGGACAGGGTTCGCCGGCGCGGCCATAGACATTCAGCTGCTGGGCGAAGTAACCGGGGTTGCCGTCGCCGCCGATGAAGTCGCGCAAAGTGGTGCCACCCTGCTCGATAGAGCAGGTCAGTACCTGCTTGATGGACTCCGCGAGGCGCTCATAGCGAGCGCGGGATATGCTGCCGGCAGCGCGGTCCGGGCGGATACCGGCCATAAACAGGGATTCACTGGCGTAAATATTGCCTACACCCACTACGATGCGGCCGTCCATGATCAGGGTTTTGACCGCCTGGCGACGCCGGCGGGACATGCGAAAGAGATGCTCACCGGAAAATTCCGGCGACAATGGCTCGGGCCCCAGGTGCGCCAGCAGCCTGTGCCCGGCGGGGTCCGAGCTGGTCCACAACAGGGCGCCGAAGCGGCGCGGGTCGCGATAGCGCAGGTGCAATCCGGAATCCAGAACCCAGTCCACATGGTCGTGTTGTTGGGCTTCCTCATCCGCTTCCACCAGGCGCAGGCTGCCGGACATGCCCAGGTGCCAGATGGCGCATCCCCGGTCGGTGTGTACCAGCAGATACTTGGCGCGCCGTTCCAGCCGCAGAATCAGGGCGTCGCGGATGCGCTGCTCAAAGCGGGCGTCCACCGGCCAGCGCAGTCGGCGCTGGCGCACCAGCGCTGTGCATACCCTGCGGTTTTCCAGGTGGGGTGCGAGGCCGCGGCGGGTGGTCTCTACTTCCGGCAGCTCGGGCATAGGGGAACTCCAGGCACAAAAAAACCCGGCGAGCCGGGTTTTTTGGCGCAGACTAAGGCTCTATTTGATTTTGCCTTCCTTGTACATCACATGCTTGCGAACTACGGGATCGTATTTTTTGATCTCCATCTTTTCCGGCATGTTGCGCTTGTTTTTGGTGGTGGTGTAAAAGTGTCCGGTGCCGGCACTTGAATTCAGGCGAATCTTGTCACGCATTGTTTTCTCTCCGATCTCTCAGCTGGGCGCCAGCCGCCGGTTAAACCTTTTCGCCGCGCGCGCGCAGCTCGCTCAGTACTGTGTCGATACCTTTCTTATCGATTACGCGCATACCTTTGGCGGATACCCGCAGCTTCACAAAGCGCTTTTCGGATTCAACCCAAAAACGGTGGCTGTGCAGGTTGGGCACAAAGCGGCGCTTGGTGCGGTTCTTAGCGTGGGACACGTTGTTACCGGTGACCGGGCGCTTACCGGTGACCTGACATACCTTGGACATCTTCTGGCCTCTTCAAAACTCTCGGTGCCTGCTAGCGGCTGCGGACACGTCAATTCGGGATTCTAATCCGGTTCCTGGGCGGCGGCGGAAGCTGTTCGGAATCTGGCCCGGCCGCAAAGAGCGGCGTTTTATACCAGAAGCACCCCCGGGTGACAAGTTTTAGCCGGCACTCCCGTGTGGCGGGGCTGTACCCCGCGGTCACAGTAGTCCCTGCTCCGCGAAGGACAGGGCCGCACCCTCGCCCACGATCATATGGTCGAGCACCCGGATATCCACCAGTTCCAGCGCCCGGGCCAGCCGCTGGGTGATACCGATGTCCGCCTGGCTGGGTTCGCTGACGCCGGAGGGGTGGTTGTGGGCCAGGATTACCGCCGCCGCGCCCCGCAGCAGGGCCGCCTGCACCACCTCCCGGGGATAGACGCTGGCCGCATCCAGGGTGCCCTCGAACAGTTCCTCAAACGCAATCACCCGGTGTTTACTGTCGAGGTAGAGACAGCAGAAGACTTCGCGCTGGCGGTGGCGCAGTTGCGCCGCCAGGAAGTCGCGTACCGCATCGGGCCTGGACAGTGCGTTACCCCGTTGCAGCGACGCCGCCAAATGCCGCCGCGCCATCTCCAGTATCGCCTGCAGCTGCACAAACTTGGCATCCCCGAGGCCCTTGGCCGCGCAGAACTCCCGCCGCTGGGCCTCCAGCAGCGGCCGCAGGCCGCCGAAATCCGCCAGCAGCCGGCGCGCCAGATCCACCGCGGACACACCCGGCAGGCCGGTGCGCAGAAAAATAGCCAGCAGCTCCGCATCTGACAGGGCGCCCGCCCCCCGCGCCAGCAGCTTCTCCCGCGGGCGCTCCTCTATCGGCCAGTCGGTGATCGCCATGGACGCCTCCCCCAGCTCTTTTCCAGATCGTTGATCAGCTCTGCCTTCTACGACAAGGCGCATCAATGCTAATCTTACCTGCTCGCCTTAGTTTGAAACCACTGCCACGGAAACAGTCCCATGTCCGCCCTGACCGACAAACGCATAGTGCTGGGAATCAGTGGTGGTATAGCCGCCTACAAGAGCGCTGACCTGGTGCGCCGCCTGCGGGAAAGAGGCGCGGATGTACGCGTTGTTATGACCAGGGGGGCGCAGGAATTCATCCGGCCGCTGACGTTTCAGGCCCTTTCCGGCAACCCGGTGCACAGCGACCTGCTGGACCCGGCGGCTGAGGCTGCCATGGGCCACATAGAGCTGGCCAGGTGGGCCGAGCTGATCCTCATTGCCCCCGCCAGTGCACAGTTGCTGGGGAAGCTGGCCGCCGGTTTGGCGGATGACCTGCTCACCACCCTGTGTCTCGCCAGCCAGGCGCCATTGGCGGTGGCACCGGCCATGAATCAGCTTATGTGGCACCACGATGCCACCACCGCCAATGTTGACAGGCTGCGCAGTCGCGCCACCCATATCTGGGGCCCGGCGGCCGGCAGCCAGGCCTGTGGCGAGATTGGACCCGGGCGCATGCTGGAACCCGATGAACTGGTGCGGCGGGTCGAGCGGCTGTTTGGCAACCGGCAGCTGCTGGCTTCGCGGCGTGTTGTGGTTACCGCCGGCCCCACGCGCGAGGCGCTGGACCCGGTGCGCTACATCAGCAATCGCAGTTCCGGCAAAATGGGTTTCGCGCTGGCGGCGGCGGCGCAGAGGGCCGGTGCGGAAGTGACACTGATCGCCGGTCCTGTAGCCCTCGCGACGCCCACCGGAGTGAAACGCATTGATGTGACCAATGCCCTGGAGATGCGCGATGCGGCGGAAGAGGCCGCGGATGCATGTGATATTTTTATCGCCGCCGCCGCGGTGGCCGATTTCCGCCCGGCGCAGGTCGCCGAGCAGAAGATAAAGAAAAGTGATGGCAGGGATGAAGACCGCCTGACGCTGGTAAAGAATCCGGATATTGTGGCGGCTATCGCCGCGCGCCCTAAGTTGCGGCCCTTTACGGTCGGATTTGCTGCGGAGACGGAGAAGCTGCTGGAACATGCGCGCGGCAAGTTGCAGCGCAAAGGGCTCGATCTGATCGTGGCCAACGATGTCAGTGCTGCGGATGGCGGGTTCGACAGCGACCGCAACAGCGTCACGGTGATCGACGCCAACGGCTGTGAAACTCTGCCTTCGGCACTCAAAACGGAACTTGCCGACCGGCTGATCACCGTTATCGCCAGCAGAGCCGTGCAAGAATAACAACCTGTGATGGTGAAGTTTCTGTGACCCCCCCCAACAAGGATCGACCATTGTCCCCGTTTCACCAGGGCCTGGCATTGCCTGCGCTGCTGGCGTGTATCGTCTGGCTGGGGGGAGCTTTTTTTATCGCCCGGGAAGTGGTGACGCCGCGCGGTATCGCCACCGTGGATACTGCCGCTCAGGCGTTGGTGGACCGGCATGCGGGACAGCTGGGGCAAATCCTCCACCGCCGTGCACAGGATTTGCGCAAACTGCCGGGTTCTGAGTTTCGCTCCGTGGCACTGGAAGGAAGCCCCGCCATGCCCACCAATGCCACTGCGCAGTTTTTTGCCGTGGCGGATATTCGTGTGGGTGCCGGTGCTGGGCCGCAATTGAACTTTGCACTGGTGGATCTGCTCAAGCGCGGGCTGGACGGATCCGACCAGCGGGTGGAGTTTTTGCGCACCGGGGACGACGACGGCTGGCAGCTGCACCAGGTGGTGGCCACTGACCAGGGCGCATTGCTGGTGACGGAGGACCTGGTCAGCTTCGCGGCGGACCTGCCCGCCTTCGATAGCGCGTTGGGCGGGCTGGTGCTGACCCAGCAGTTTGACGGCGGGCCGCCGCAGTCGCTCTGGCGCAGTGGCGGGGGCGATAGGGTGCGGGGCAGCGCCAAAGTGACTGGCAGCTACCTCAAGCTGGGGTTTAGCCCGTCGGCACAGTTTGTCAGTGAACAGGGCAGCTCTTCCAGATGGGTGTACCTGGGCGCGCTTGTTGGCCTGGTGATTACGCTGGTGTTGCTGGTGCGCTACCTGCCGCGCAACATTTCCGCGCCGTGGCGTCAGAGGGATAACAGAAAGAGCCCCGGCAGTATTAGTCGCGAGCCTCCGGAGGAGGCCGATGGCGACGAGGCCGCGGTGTTTGCCGCAGCCGCGCCGCCGGCGCCGCGGGCGGGGCAACAGAGCGAAGCCGATACCCCTGCACCGGAGTCCCTGGCTGCGCCTGAATTTCCGCCGCATGTGTTTCGCGCCTACGATATCCGCGGCATCGCCGGTGCGGAAATCGATGAGCCCTTCGCCTATCAACTGGGTGTTGCCCTGGGCACCCTGGCCCAACACGCCGGAGAAAAGATACTTCTGGTGGGTCGGGACGGCCGCAACAGCAGTGCACTGCTCGCCAATTGTCTGAATGAGGGTATCCTCGACAGTGGCTGCAACAGCGTCGATCTCGGGATGGTGCCGTCACCACTGCTTTACTATGCCTGCGCCAAAGGCAAAAACACCAGTAGCGGGGTTGTGGTTACCGCGAGCCACAATCCCGCCGAGTACAACGGTTTTAAGATTCTGCTGCGCGGGCGTCCCCTGTCGGGACAAAAATTGCAGCAGCTGCACAAATTGATGCGGCAGGGCCCGTTCAAAAAAGGCCGGGGAAGCCATCGAGAACAGGATGTCAGCGCTGATTACATCGACGAGATCTGCAACGGCGTGGCCCTGGCGGGCCAGCCGCGTCTGGTGGTGGATGCCGGAAACGGCGCTACCTCTGTACTGGCGCCGCAACTGTTTCAGCAGCTGGGCTGCGCCGTCACGCCGTTGTTCTGCTCTGTCGATGGCGACTTTCCCAACCACGCCCCCGATCCCTCCCGCCCGGAAAATCTGCGCGCCCTGACCGATAAAGTGAAAGAGGCCGGCGCCGATCTGGGGGTGGCGCTGGACGGTGATGGAGATCGTGTGACGCTGATCACCGCGTCCGGCCTCATCGCCTGGCCGGATCAGCTGGTGATGCTACTGGCCCGCGATGTGCTGGTGCGCAACCCCGGTGCCGATATCGTGTTTGATGTAAAAAGCAGCCGCGCCCTGGGTGAGCTGGTCAGCCAGTATGGTGGCCGCCCCGTTATGTGGAAGACCGGCCATGCGCCGATGAAAACCAAGATACTGGAGACCGGCGCTGTCCTCGGCGGCGAGTTGTCGGGGCATATCTTTATAGTGGACCGCTGGTTTGGCTTTGATGATGGAATCTACGCGGCGGCGCGCATTTTGGAGATTATGGCGCTGCGTGAGCAGAGCCTGGACGAGCTTCTCGATTCCCTGCCGCAACTGGCGAGCACCCCGGAAATTCTCCTGCCGGTGAAAGAGGAGGAGAAGTTTGCGCTGGTGGAGCGACTGCGCGAGACCGGTGACTTCCCCGGTGCGGATATCAATACGCTGGATGGGCTGCGGATAGAATATGCCGATGGCTGGGGCCTGGTGCGCGCTTCCAATACCGGCGCCGCCCTCACGTTGCGCTTCGAGGCGGAGAGCGATGCCGCCCTGCAGAGTATCCGTTCGCGGATAATGGGCCAGTTAAAGAAAGTTGTCCCCGACCTTTCGGCCTCGGCGTGACAATTGTGTAAACGAGGAATTACAGCATGTCCCTGGACCAGAAGTCCGCACTGCGCATCGCCCAGGTACTCAACGAGGCGCTGCCATATATTCAGCGCTTTACCGGTAAAACCGTGGTGGTCAAATTTGGCGGTAACGCCATGGTGGATGAGGCGCTGCAAAACGGTTTCGCCCGCGACATCATTCTGATGAAATTGGTGGGTATGAATCCCGTGGTGGTGCACGGAGGTGGGCCCCAGATCGCCGGTCTGCTGAAGAAACTCAATATCGAGACCCGCTTTGTGGACGGCATGCGGGTGACAGACAGCGAAACCATGGATGTAGTGGAAATGGTGCTGGGGGGTACGGTCAACAAGCAGATCGTCAATTTGATCAACAACAACGGCGGCCGAGCGGTTGGCGTCACCGGCAAGGACGGCCTGTTGATCAGGGCGAGAAAACTGACCACAAGCAACGCCGCCGCCGGCCTGCACGCCTCGGAAATTATCGACATCGGCCATGTGGGGGAAGTGGAGAGCGTCAATACCGATGTGATCGACATGTTGCTTCGCGGTGACTTTATCCCTGTGATCGCTCCCATCGGGGTGGGGAGTGACGGCAGTTCCTACAATATCAACGCCGATCTGGTGGCCGGTAAGATAGCCGAGTATCTCGGCGCGGAAAAACTGATGCTGCTGACCAATGTGGCGGGCCTGCAGAGTAAGGATGGTGCGGTACTTACCGGCCTGAGCACCCTGGAGGTGGACTCCCTGATCGCCGATGGCACCATTTATGGCGGCATGCTGCCGAAAATCGCCTGTGCGCTGGATGCGGTAAAATCCGGGGTGACTTCCGCCCATATTATCGACGGGCGCGTCCCCCACGCGGTGCTGCTGGAAATATTCACCGATACCGGCGTGGGCACGCTGATCACCGATGCAGCGCATTCATAGTAGTGCCGGCATAACGATTGAAGCTAACGCGATGAATCGTTAGGATTCCCGCGCCCGCCATGGAAGAGTTTTCAGCCGGGCCCGGAGTAAACGCGGGGGTGGTCCGGCCCGCGAGCAACAACAAAAACACACAGTCCCGGCGCTCCCTCCGGGTATAAAGATGGCTTAATGAAGAGCGACAAAATCAATCGACGCCAGCAGATACTGCAGGCTCTGGCCCATATGCTGGAGGCCAGCCCCGGCGCACGCATCACCACTGCGGCGCTGGCGAAAGAAGTGGGCTTTTCCGAGGCGGCACTCTACCGTCACTTTCCCAGCAAATCGAAGATGTTTGAGGGGTTGATCGAGTTTATCGAGGAAACGGTTTTCAGCCGCGTTTCCCTTATTCTCCAGGATGAGCCCTCGGCGCTCGGCCGTTGCCAGAAAATTTTGCAGCTGCTGCTCGGCTTCTGTGAGCGCAATCCCGGCATCACCCGCCTGCTCACCGGCGATGCGCTCACCGGCGAAACGGAACGCCTGCACGGGCGCATCCTGCAGTTCTTCGACCGTTTGGAGACCCAGCTCAAGCAGATCCTGCGGGAGGCGGAACTGCGCGAGCAGCTGCGCCCATCCATACCGCTGGGCGGTGCCGCCAACCTTCTGCTGGCCAGTGCCGAAGGCCGCATTGTTCAGTATGTGCGCAGCGGCTTCAGGCGCAAACCCACGGAGTACTGGGCGGAGCAGTGGCCGGTGCTGGTGGCGGGCTTTTTCCGCGATACTGCACTGGTGGGGCAGCGGGGTTAGGCGGGAGCAGAGTGACAGTGCCGGGCAGACGGCCGGGCCGTCGGCTAGTGGTGTGGAGGCTAGGGAACCTCTGATTAATTCAGTTGCGGGAGATTTCCCCATAGCGGCGCGCGGCCTGGTCGAACTCCGCTTCAATGCGCTCTGCCTCCTGCTCACGCTGCGCCACGCGCTCCTGCAAAAGCGCCACCTCTTCGGTCAAGCTGGCAATCCTCTCCCGGCGTTCCGGTGAAACCGCGCCGCCATTGCGCTGAGCGCGGGCGGCGGCGGTCTCCTCCCGCTCAATCTGCAGCTTCAGGCTGGCGATGTTGGAGCCCAGGATCGCCATATCCTGCTCAACTGTGGCCAGCTTGCGTGAACGCGCGCTCTCAATGTCCGCGACACTGGTATAGCGCCGCAGCAGGTCCCGGTCCACTTGCGCCTGCTCTTCCCGCCGCTGCTGCTCCGCCAGCGCTTCCCCGCTGGGTTTCGGTGGCACCACCTTGAGCACCCGCCCCGACAGGCTGAGAATCTCATAGCCGCGGTCAACCAGATGCGGCGGCACTTGGTGATCCAGTACCTGTATGCCCTGTTGATCGGTATAGCGGTAGAGTACCTTGCCGGTTAACTCGTTGGGCTGCTTGTCCCTTGCCCAGGCGCTGGCTGCGGCCAGGGTGATGGCGACAATTGTGGCTAGTGCGGCTTTCATCGCATCTCTCACTTTTTTTTACATGCCGGGGGCCTGGCAACCTCTCTCAATCCCCAACCCCGTAGCGCTCTCGATAGCGGATAACCCTCTGCAGTGTATCACTGTCCTCTAGCACCTCGCCGAGATAGCTGATGATGTGATCGAGCTGTACGATACTGAGCACCGGTACCCCGTATTCCCTTTCTACCTGTTGAATGGCCGACAGTGGTGTGTCCTCGCCGGCCTTCTCCTGGCGGTTGAGACCGATCACCACGGCGGCCGGCTGGGCATCCCGGGCTTCAATAAGCTGCATTACTTCCCGCACAGCAGTGCCAGCGGTGATCACATCGTCTATAATCAGAACCTTGCCAACTAGCGGCGCACCCACTAAGGTTCCGCCTTCGCCGTGATTCTTGGCCTCCTTGCGGTTGTAGCAGAAGGGTTTATCTACACCTTTTCGCGCCAGTGCCACGGCGGTTACAGCACCCAGCGGTATCCCTTTGTAGGCCGGCCCGAAAATGACATCAAACTCGACTTCCGAGGCAATAATCGCTTCGGCGTAAGCCTGCCCCAGTGCGGACAGGGCGGCTCCGGTGTGGAAGTGTCCGGCGTTGAAAAAATAGGGACTCCGGCGGCCGGACTTCAGGATGAAATCGCCAAAGCTCAGCACCTGGTGATCCAGGGCCAGTTGGATAAAGTCGCGCTGATACTGCTGCATGGAAAATTGAAAACCATTGGCTAAGGTGAAGGGAGACCTCACCGCAGGCACCCTGGTGGGCGAGGTGCTGAAGATAATGTTAGCAATCATACACAGTCCGCTGGTAAGGGGCTAATAATGCGAATAGTGAGTTTATCGGTAGACGGCATCCACCAGGCGGCACAGCGTGGCCTGTACGACTGGCTGGCGGATCAGGACGCCGATATCATTTGTCTGCAGGATCTGCGTTCTCTGGAGCCGGAACTGGACCACCCCATCTTCCACCCGGACGGTTACTACGATTATTTTTTCGATTCCGGCACACCCCACCTGAACGGGGTGGCGATTTATACCCGCACCCAGCCGAAAGCGATCATCTTCGGCATGGGGTTTGCCAACGGCGAGGACATGTACGGCCGTTACCTGCAGGCGGACTTCGAGCGCCTGAGCGTCGGATCGCTACTGGCGCCCTTCGCCAATGACGAGGCGTCCCTGGAAAAGAAGGTACAGTTTTTCGACGACATGCAGGCGCACCTGAACAAGATCAGCCGCAAGCGCCGCGATTTTATTTTTTGTGGCAACTGGAATATCGCGCATCGTCGCGCCGATGTGCAGAACTGGCAGGACCACCAGGATACCCCCGGCCTGATGCGCCACGAGCAGCGCTGGATGGATCAGCTGTTCAACGACGTCGGCTACATTGACGCTTTTCGCAAAGTGGTCAAGGATGCCGATGAGTTTACCTGGTGGCCCAGCGGCAAGGTGGGTGAGGGTGACGGCTGGCGCACTGATATGCAGATAGTCTCACACTCGCTACGCAACCGTATCGAGTATGGTGCCATCAACAAGAACGTCGAATTTTCCAGCCATCTGCCACTGATTATGGATTACGACCTGGAGGTCTGACTTGCCAGGCCGTGTCAGGCCAAAGTGAGGTGAGACAAGGCGGGTGCGCAAGCCGATTCACTCGGCCAGCGCTTTCTTTTGCAGGGCGATCAACTCGTCGATGCCCGCCTTGCCCAGCACCAGCATCTCTGCCAGCTGACGCTCGGCGAAGGGTTCACCCTCGGCGGTGCCCTGTATTTCGATAATGCCGCCATCGTCTGCCATCACCAGGTTCATATCCGTGTCCGCTCCGCTGTCCTCCGGGTAATCCAGGTCCAGTACCGCCTCGCCGGCAACCATGCCCACAGAGACCGCGGCCACCATGCGTTTGAGCGGATCCGTCTCGATCAGCTTTGCCCGCTGCATATGGCGCAAGGCATCCACCAGGGCTACGCAGGCCCCGGTGATCGACGCTGTGCGCGTACCGCCGTCCGCCTGGATCACATCGCAATCCACGGTGATCTGGTGCTCGCCCAGTAGTGCCAGGTCCACTGCCGCGCGCAGGGAGCGGCCGATCAACCGCTGAATTTCCACCGTGCGACCGCCCTGCTTGCCCCGCGCCGCCTCGCGTGCCATGCGCGTGCCGGTGGAGCGGGGCAGCATTCCGTATTCGGCGGTAATCCAGCCGCTGCCCTGGCCGCGCAGAAAACGGGGCACCTCAGTCGCCACCGACGCGGTGCACAGCACTTTGGTATCACCGAATTCAACCAGCACGGAACCTTCCGCGTGACGGGTATAGTTGCGCGTGAGCTTTACAGAGCGCAATTGCGCGGCGAAGCGGCCACTGGGTCGCTGCATGATTCACCTCAGAGTCTGGCTTAAAGCGTGTCATTATACTCCGCCACTGCGGCGGGCCAGAACTGTTTGCGGCGCCTGTGCTATGATGCGCGGCCACATCTGAACGCAAGTTGGAGGGCGGGGGCCATGGCCACTAATCGGGTGCGCAGTATGACGGGCTTTGGCCGTGCCGAGCAGAGCTTCGCCACCGGCACCGCCATCTGGGAGCTGCGCTCCGTCAACCACCGCTATCTGGAGCCGCACTTTCGCCTGCCGGAAGCGGCGCGCCCGCTGGAAACCCAACTGCGGGAAAAGCTGCGCAAGCAACTGTGTCGCGGCAAACTGGAACTCTGCCTGACGCTCAAAAACAACGCCGGTGAAGTGGGAAGCCTCCAGGTTGACGAAGGGCTGGTACGTACCCTGGTGGATGCAGCGGAGCGTGTGGCCGCACAGCTCTCCCCACCGGCGGCACCCATCAGCCCCCTCCAGATATTGCAGTGGCCGGGTGTGATCGCCGAGCAGGAAACCGACCCCGAGCAGCGGTCCGCGGCAGTATTGCAGGCATTTGCGCAAGCACTGGAGCAGTTGTGTGCCAACCGGGAACGGGAAGGCCGGGAGTTGTGCCGGTTTATCGAAGCCCGGTTGAGCGGCGTCGAGCAGCAGGTACAGAAGGTGCGGCAGTTGCTGCCGGAAATCCTGCAGGCCCAGCGGGAAAGATTGCGCACCCGCCTGGATGACATGGTCGCCGAGCTGGATGCCGACCGGCTGGAGCAGGAAGTGGTGTTGCTTGCCCAGAAAACCGATGTCGATGAGGAACTGGATCGGCTGGAGGCACACATCGCCGAAGCGCGGCGCGTGCTGACCGCTGGAGGTACTGTCGGGCGCAGGTTGGATTTCCTGATGCAGGAGTTCAACCGCGAGGCAAACACCCTGTCTTCCAAGTCTGTGGTGACCGATACCACTCAGGCGGCGGTGGAACTAAAAGTGCTGATCGAACAGATGCGCGAGCAGGTGCAGAATATCGAGTGATTTTTGGGCTGTTTCTTATCATTACCAACTGCGCTATAAGCCGCTTAACGATCTACTTTTAGCGTCGGTTAAAAACTGGCCCCAGGCGTAAATCACCGTGTAACGACTTGTACTTGTGTGACTATTACCAGCACGGGTTTAGATAAACTGGTCAGGGCCCTGGCACTCAACAAAAGGCTAGCCGTTAAAGGTTGCTCTCATGGAACCATAGGTGAGCTTCATTTTTGCCGGATCCAGGGGCGCCTTGAAAAAACCGTGGTAGTGCCCGCGGGGATTGATCAAAACAACCTGTGAGCCGTGATCCAGGGTGTAGTCGCCATTTTCCAGTGGCACCTTGTTGAAGGGTACATTGAGCTGGTTGGCGAAACGCTTCAACTGCAAAAAATCCCCCGTGATGCCGCGAAAATCCTGATGGAAATAACGTACATAATCCCCCAGTTTTTCCGGGGTGTCGCGCTTGGGATCGACGGAAACCAGAAGGATGTCGGTATCGATGCGGGTCTTCTCATCCAGGCCGCGGTAGAAATTATTCAGCGTCGCCATGGTGGTGGGACAGATGTCGGGGCAGTGGGTGAAGCCGAAGAACACCAGTGTCCAGCGGCCGGCAAGGTCGCGGGTTTGAAAAACGTCACCAGTATCGGAGAGCAGCTCGAAGTTTTCCAGGATGCGGGGGCGCTCCAGTTTGATGGCGCCGTTGAGCCGCAGTTCGGAGTCAGAAATCACGCGCGGTTGGTTCAGTTTGTTGATAAACCCGGCCAGGACGGCCAGCATAAATAGCACCAGCACCGCTACAGTGATAAGGATACCCCGCCGCTGGCTTGGGGTTTTTTCCGGGGAAGCGTGTCCAGCCATGATTTATACCGCGATTAGATAGTGGTCCAGTAACATAATGCAGAAAAGCGCCATCAAATAAATAATCGAGTAGCGAAAGGTCTCCATGCCCGCATCGGGATTTTTGTCGCGCAGCATTTCGATTGCCCAGTAAATAAAGCCGATGCCCAGCACTACTGCGCCCAGCAGGTACAGCCAGCCCAGCATGCCGGTGGCAAACGGCAGCAGGGTGACGGCAAACAGGACAAAGGTATAGAGCAGTATGTGCAGTTTGGTATAGGCGACGCCGTGAGTCACCGGCAACATTGGAATATCCGCATTGGCGTAGTCGTCGCGCCGGTGCACCGCCAGGGCCCAGAAATGCGGGGGTGTCCAGGCGAAAATAATCAACACCAGCAGAAGTCCGTGGCCGTGCCAGTCCCCCGTTACCGCCACCCAGCCGAGTAGCGGGGGCGCCGCGCCGGCGATGCCGCCGATGACGATATTCTGCGGCGTCGCCCGCTTGAGAAACATGGTGTAGACAACGGCGTAGCCGAGCAGTGAGGCCAGCGTCAGCCAGGCCGTGAGCGGGTTGATAAAGGTAATCAGGATGGTCATGCCGGCACAGCCCAGCAGCAGTGCGAACAGCAGCGCCTTGTGTGGCTCCACCCGCCCCCGGGCAATGGGCCTGTTGTGCGTACGGGCCATCTTCAGGTCGATATGGCGGTCCACCAGGTGATTGACCGCTGCGGCACTGCCGGCGCAGAGGGCGATACCCAGATTGCCCAGCAGCAGTACATCCAGGGGCACCATCCCCGGTACCGCCAGCAACATGCCGATCACCGAGGTGAGAATCATCAGCATCACCACACGCGGTTTGGTGAGTTCGTAGTAGTCGCGCCATCCGGCAGTGCTCAGGCTTGGGGTTTGTGCGGTCATGGATTCACCTCTTTGTTATTTTTATCGCCGGGGTTGCGCAGTTTGGATACGGTAGCAGAAGGTCAGGAGCCCCAGTAACAGCAGCGCGGCTCCGGCGTTGTGCGCCACCGCTATGGGCAGCGGCAGGAACATGACCACGTTGGCGATCCCCAGCGAGACCTGTAGCGCCAGCACCGCCGCCAGTCCCAGGGCCCAGCGCCTGGAGCCGGCACGCCAGGCCAGGGCAGCGAGGCTCAGGACCAGGATAGTGACCACCAGAGCGCCGATGCGGTGGGTGACGTGAATAGCGGTGCGCGCGTCGCTCTCCAGGGCGCCACCGAGGTAGTTGGGACCAATCCGCTGGGCAATGTTGAAGCCCTCGCGAAAATCCATCGGCGGCCACCACTGGCCGTGACAGGTGGGAAAGTCGGCGCAGGCCAGGGCGGCGTAATTGGAGCTGGTCCAGCCCCCCAGGGCTATCTGCACAACCACGGCTCCCACGGTGATGAAGGCCAGTGGTCTGAGTTTCTGCAGCAGGCGGTATTCCTGCACCGGAATACTGCGCCCCCGGTTGCGCAGCCGCTCGGCGATCAGCCACAACATCGACAGTATCGCCATGCCGCCCAGCAGATGGGCGGTGACGACCTGCGGCCACAGCTTCAACGTCACTGTCCACATGCCAAATGCCGCTTGCAGCAGGACCAGGGCCAGCAGTATGTGTACCTGGATAAAAGCGCGCTGTCCGCGGCGGCGCCAGGTCAGTATGGTGAGGCCGAACACCAGCAACAGCAGCAGGCCGGCAAAATACCGGTGCACCATCTCCGGCCAGGTTTTGTCGGTCTCCACCGGTGTGTCGGGATAGGCGGCGTTGGCCTGCTGGATTTCGTGGGCTTCGCTGGGCCAGGTCAGCTGGCCATAGCATCCTGGCCAGTCCGGACAGCCGAGACCCGCATCCACCAGGCGGGTGAAGGCCCCCAGCACCACCACCACCAGGGTGAGCACGCAACCCGCGAGTGCCAGCCGCAGGCGCCAGTCTGTATGTGCTGAACCTTCGTCGGGGCCTATGGAAAATTTCCGCATGTCTGTCTCCGTTTACTGCTCATAGGAGTACTTCAGCAGGCGCTTGATGTCCTTGAGGAGCTGGTTTCCCGTGTGGTGGTTGTCATACGCCATCATGGCGAAACCCGCCTGGTCCACCAGCAGTGCTTCGGGCTGGTTCCGGTTCAATACCCCGGTGTCGCTCTGCAGGCGGGCAAATTCCTCCGACGGCACTACCAAAAAGCGCAGCCGCGGGTGCTGTTCAGAGAGAGTCTGTTGTTGGTCCGCGGGCAGGGAGGTACTGGTGATGAGCATACGCTCTAGGCGATCCGCCTTTTCACCCAGCCGGATATGGACCTGGCGGCTAGTATAGAGCAGTTTCTCACAGTCGCTGCCGCAGTTCCGGTCGGAAAAAATCAGGTAGCGCCACTTGACCGGTTCGCCGGCCAGCTGTACCGGTTCGGTACCCTGCTCGCGCATGGGCAGCAGGGAGAGGTCCACCGCTGGGTGCAGTAGGTCCCCCTCGTTGATGGTGCCTTGCGGCATGCCCACACCCGTGTGGTACACCAGATAGGCGGCTGCGATGGGCAATACCACTGAGGCAATGACCGAAACCCCCTGCATACGGCCGAACCAACTCCTCTGCTCGGTGACAGCTTCCGGGTTGTTTGTGGTGGTATCGGGGATTTCGTTCACGACTGTCTACCTCTACAGTTATTCGTTATTGTCGTTGCACCCGGCGCACTCGCAGCCTTTGCAGGATACGAGTAGCGGCAGCCAGCCACAACAATACCAGAGCTGCGGCCATTGCGAACCACTGAAATGCATAGGCCCGGTGGCGCTCCGGCGGACTGTTTATCATCTTCCAGTCGGTGACCAGTGCGGTATCCGAATCCGCGCTCAGGCGCACCGACCAGTGTGGATGTTGCAGGCCCAAAGCGGTGCCCAGGCCGGTATCCAGGGACTGGATTCGCTGCCGGGATTTGGCGCTTTCATCTGCGCTTCGGGCCGGCACTTCCGGCAAGGGGTACAGAAAACCGGTGATCACCTTGGCGGCCATTGGCGACGGCACCTGCGGCAATCGCTGACGACTGTTTGTGGCCTCCACCCAGCCCCGGTTGATCAGCCAGCGCTGGCCGGCGGATACAAACACCTGCACAACCTCATACCCAACCCTGCCACTGCGCGTGCGATTGTCCAGATAAAACAGCTCGTCCGTGTAGTAACCCAGCAGGCGCAGGGGGACATAGCGCTCCAGCTTTGGCAGTTTTTCAGGCGCCACTGGCTGGGCGGACAGGCGGGCATCCAGGGCAGCGACCATCGCCGCCTTCTGCCCGGCCCGGTCCAGCTGCCAGAAGCCCAGGGACAACAGCAGTGGCAGCAGGAGGCCACAGAAGAGGGTGAGCGGCCAGCTGCGAATCAGTGCTACACTGCGGGCTGTTCCGGACTGCACGGAATTGCTTTGTGCTGTCATGGCGATTTTCGCCTGCAAGCAGGCCCCACTTCCAATGGCGAATAAAATATGTGGCTGAAAGTCGTTATTGTCCTGTTGTTTCTTGCGGTGCTGGCGAGTCTGACCAGTGCTTTGTTTTTCCTGCTGCGCGATATGGGCGCGCCGGAATCCAAGCGGACCCTATACGCCCTGGGTATCCGTATCTCCCTCGCAGCGATGCTGCTGCTGGCGATCTGGTATGGCCTCGACAGCGGCATCCTGTCAAACACCGCGCCCTGGGCCAACAAATACTGAGTTGACCCGGCGGGCCCGAGAACTGATACCGCAATCACCGGGCGCGGGCTGGGATACCCCGCGCCCCCGGGGTCAGGCCCCCAGTACGTAGACGAAAATAAACAGTCCTACCCAGACCACATCCACAAAGTGCCAGTACCAGCTGGCCGCTTCGAACCCGAAATGGTCGTCCGGCTTGAAATGGTGGGCGATTACGGAGCGCAGCAACATAATCAGCAACATGATGGTGCCGAGGGTGACGTGGGCACCGTGGAAGCCGGTCAGCATAAAGAAGGTGGTACCGTAGATGCCCGATTCCAGCGTCAGCCCCAGGTGCTGATAGGCTTCATAGTACTCAACCGCCTGAAAATACAGGAACACTGCGCCCAGCACGACGGTGAGCCCCAGCCACAGGTTGAAGGCGGTGCGCTTGTTTTTCTTCAAAAACACATGGGCGATGTGCACGGTAACGCTGGAGGCCAGCAGTATCAGGGTATTCAGCAGTGGCAGATGCCAGGGATCGATGATGTCCCTGGGGCCTATGACTTTGGCGGCGTCGCCGTGTACGGCCGCATCCGGGGTCACCAATAGGGGCCAGGTGTTTTCGAAACCCTCCCAGAGCATATTCGATGAGCCCAGTTCCCCTTCCCCACCCAGCCACGGCAGGGTGAAGTTGCGGATATAGTAGAGGGCGCCGAAGAAGGCACCGAAAAACATCACTTCGGAAAAGATGAACCAGCCCATGCCCCACACGTAGGAGCGTTTCAGCTGGTCGCTGTTCAGTCCGGCCATGTTTTCGCGGATCACCGCAGCGAACCAGAACCACAGTACTGCGGCCAGGGCCAGAGAGCCGGTAAAGAAAATAAATGAACTGCCGCCATTGATCCAGTTGGCGGCGCCGAACGCTATCAGAAAAAGACCGATGGTGGCGAATATTGGCAGCCGGGACTGCTCGGGCACATAGTAGCTGCTTTCACTGGCCATAATTATTATCCCTCTCGCTGGGAGCCGGTATTGTTGTTATTGAGTGCATGATTGTCTGAAATCCTTTCCGTAACGTCGAACAATGTATAGGAGAGTGTGATGGTGTTGACGCTCGGCGGCAGGTCGGGGTCGACGATAAAGCGCAGTGGAAGCTCAGCGCTCTCGCCGCCCTGCAATACCTGTTGATTGAAACAGAAGCACTCCGTCTTGTGAAAATAAGCCGCAGCCTTGAACGGAATCAGGCTGGGGATTGCCTGGCTTATCATTTTTCGATCGGTCGGGTTGTAGGCGATAAACACTGTGTCTCTCGCTTCACCGGGATGTACCTGCATCGAAACCACGCTGGGTTTGAACTGCCAGGGCATATTTTCATTGTTGGTGGCGACGAACTGTACGGTTACCAGCCTGCTGGTATCGACGGCGGCGGGAACAGCTTCGTATTTGTCGCCGGTCTTGCCGTTTAGGCCGGTAATTTCACAAAAGGCGTCGTAAAGCGGCGGCATGACAAAGATCGCAAACAGCAGCATGCCGGCGGCGAGCGCCAGCAGCTTTGCAGTGATTTTTGTATTGTCGTTCCAGACCATCGCCGCGAGACCCAGTTACCGCACTGCCGGTGGCGTGCTGAAGGTGTGGTAGGGCGCTGGGGACGGCAGTGTCCATTCCAGACCCTGGGGGTTATCCCACACTTCCGTGGTGGCTTTCCTGCCGCCCTGGATGGTGCGAATCACATTGAACAGGAACACCAGCTGGGCGGCGCCGAACAGGAAGGCCCCGATACTGGCGATCTGGTTGAAATCGGCAAACTGCAGTGCGTAGTCCGGTATGCGGCGCGGCATCCCCGCAAGGCCGACAAAGTGCATGGGGAAAAAGGTCAGGTTCAGGCCGATGAACGCCAGCCAAAAATGTACCTTGCCCATGGTTTCGTTGTACATGTTGCCGCACCACTTCGGCAGCCAGTAGTAGACCGCTGCGGTGATGGAGAAGATGGCACCGGGCACCAGCACATAGTGGAAGTGCGCGACCACGAAATAAGTGTCGTGATACTGGAAATCCGCCGGTGCTATCGCCAGCATCAGCCCGGAGAAACCGCCGATCGTGAACAGGATCACGAAGGCCACAGCGAACAGCATCGGCGTTTCGAAGGTCATGGCACCGCGGAACATGGTGGTTACCCAGTTGAACACCTTCACCCCGGTGGGTACCGCAATCAGCATGGTGGCGTACATGAAGAACAGCTCGCCGGCGACGGGCATGCCCACGGTGAACATATGGTGCGCCCACACGATAAAGCTCAAAAAGGCGATGGATGCCGTCGCGTATACCATGGAGCTGTAACCGAACAGCGGCTTGCGGGCGAAGGTGGGGATTATCGCCGACACAATACCGAATGCCGGCAGAATCATGATGTACACCTCCGGGTGGCCGAAGAACCAGAATACGTGCTGGAAGAGTACCGGGTCACCGCCGCCGGCCGCGCTGAAGAAGCTGGTGCCGAAGTGGATATCCATCAGCATCATGGTCACCACGCCCGCCAGCACCGGCATCACGGCGATAAGCAGGTAGGCGGTGATCAGCCAGGTCCAAACGAACAGCGGCATCTTCATCAGGGTCATGCCCGGGGCGCGCATGTTGAGGATGGTGGCGATGATGTTGATGGCCCCCATGATGGATGAGGCCCCCATGATATGGACGGAAAAAATAAAGAAGGTGACGCTGGGCGGCGCATACTCGGTGGACAGCGGTGCATAGAAAGTCCAGCCAAAGTTGGGCGCACCCCCTTCCATCAACAGGGTCGACGCCAGCATGGTGAAGGCAAAAGGCAGAATCCAGAAGCTCCAGTTGTTCATGCGCGGCAGCGCCATGTCCGGAGCGCCGATCATCAACGGAATCATCCAGTTGGCGAGGCCGACAAAGGCCGGCATCACCGCGCCGAACACCATGATCAGGCCGTGCATGGTGGTCATCTGGTTAAAGAATTCCGGCTGCACTATCTGCAGGCCGGGTTCGAACAGTTCAGCGCGGATCACCAGCGCCATGCACCCGCCCAGCAGGAACATGGCAAAGCTGAACCAGAGGTACATGGTGCCTATATCTTTGTGGTTGGTGGTGTAGAGCCACCGCTTGAATCCGGGTTGCGGACCGTGTGCCATGACTGACTCCTACTGCTTATTCTTGAAATTGAGAATGTCGATGGGCTGCACGGTGTCGCCCATGTCATTGCCGAAGGCATTGCGCTGGTAGGTGATCACCGCAGCTAGGTCCACTTCGGAAAGCTGTGGGCCAAACGCCTGCATCGCCGGGTTGGTGGGCGAACCATCAACCACTATGCCCAGGTGGCCGTCCAGGGGACCGGTGGCCACTTTGGAGCCGGCAATGGCGGGGAAAGTGGGGGGAACCCCCTGGCCGTTTGGCTGGTGGCAGGCCGCACAGTTGCGGTTGTATACGTCCTGGCCGCGCGCCATCAGCTCGTCGAAGGTAAAGGTCTGCTGGGTGAGCTGGCGCACTTTGGCCGCGCTCGCCGCCCGCTCCTCCAGCCAGGCATCGTACTCCGCCTGGGGCACTGCCTTGACCACGATGGGCATAAAGCCGTGGTCCTTGCCGCAGAGTTCGGCGCACTGACCCCGGTAGATGCCGGGCTCCTCGATACGGGTCCAGGATTCGTTGATAAATCCGGGAATGGCGTCTTTCTTGACCGCCAGGGCCGGTACCCACCAGGCGTGGATTACGTCGTTGGCGGTAATCAGGAAGCGCACTTTTTTATTGATCGGCACCACCAGTGGCTCGTCCACCTCCAGCAGGTAGTTTTCACCTTTGGGCAGCTGGTTGTCGATCTGCGCCCGGGGGGTGGAGAGGTTGGAGAAGAAGGAGACATCGGAGCCCAGGTAGTCGTATTTCCACTTCCACTGGTAGCCGGTGATCATGATATCCAGGTCGGCTTCCTTGGTATCGTAGATATCGTACAGGGTTTTGGTCGCGGGTATGGCCATCAGCACAAGAATAATGAATGGCACAATAGTCCAGACCAGTTCCACGGCAGTGCTCTCGTGAAACTGTGCCGCCTTATAGCCCTTGCTCTTGCGGTGACGCCACATGCTGTAGAACATCACCCCGAACACCACAACGCCGATCGCCACGCAGATCCAGAAGATCAACATGTGCAGATCGTAGATGGTCCGGGCAATGCCCGTTACCCCCTGGGTCATATTCACTTCCCAGCGCTGGGAACCCGAGTTTTCCGCCAGGGCGGATTGGGCCAGCACCGAAGTGGCCAGCAAGGCGAACAGCCGATTGAAGCCTCTCAACATCGCCTACAAATCTCCGTGTATTTGTTTTTATCTCAGCCGTCGGCTGTCACGGATAACTGGACTGCCGCGCGACCCGGGGGGTGCACGGTGTTTCCACACAAAAATTGTGGACATTCTGTAGTAATACAAGACCACTTGCACTGAGCAAAGTCTGGGCACGCTGCCGATACTTCGCGATACTGCCATCAGTGCAACTTGTTATTCTTCTATGCAAAGATTTTTACTTCAGATGTCGTCGTCCGGAAGGTACAACCAACAACCTGTGTCTTATTGTCGCATCTACTGCGGGGACAACAGAAACATACCACCGCTAAAAAGTCAATTGAACCGCCAGTTTAAGTTGTCCTGCAATGACGTCGACACAAAGCTGTAACACGGCTTATGGACGGGTCTGGAGACTCGCCTGGCCGATGATTTTGAGCAATATTTCGCTACCCCTGCTGGGTGCGGTTGATACGGCAATCCTCGGTCACCTGCCCTCTCCGGAATATCTTTCTGGAGTGGCGATTGGTGCCAGCATCATGTCGATGCTGCTGTGGGCATTTGGTTTCCTGCGCATGGGGACCACTGGGCTGGTGGCGCGCAGCGGGGACGGCGGCGAACTGTGGCTGCTGCGCGCCCTCTGTCTGGCGGTGGCGCTGGGCCTGGGTTTGATTCTTTTGGTCTGGCCCCTGCTCGGGCATATCGTCCACTGGATGAATGCCAGTGCCGAGGCCCGGCCACAGGCACTGATTTATCTGCAGATCCGCTTGCTGAGTGCGCCCCTGGCTCTGGCCAATTTCGCTCTGCTGGGATTTTTTATCGGCCGTCAGGACAGCCGCGCGCCGCTGTTTATCCTGCTGGCCGCCAATCTGCTCAACATTGCCCTGGACTTTCTGTTGATCGTCGGCCTGGGTTTGGGTGCCAGGGGCGCCGCACTGGCAACCCTGTGTGCGGACATCGCCGCTCTGGCAATGGGCTTGGCACTGTTGCGCCGGGTCGAACACGGCCTGCTGGGCCGGTTGTGGGATGGGCTCTGGTGTCGGGGTTTTTCCCCACTGCGCGAGCCGGCCCCCTGGCTTGAATTGCTGCGCATCAATGCCGACCTGTTTATCCGCACCTGCCTGCTATTGCTGACCCTGACCTTCTTTACCGCCCAGGGTGCGGCTCTTGGTGACACGGTGCTGGCCGCCAATGCGATCCTGATTCAACTGCTGATGATGACCTCCTACGCCCTGGATGGATTCGCCCATGCCACGGAGGCCCTGGTGGGGGAATCTGTAGCGAAGAAATCCCCGCGCCTTTTCTCCAGCACGGTGCGCGCCGCCGGACTCTGTGCCCTGGTAACCGCCGCCGGTTTCACCCTTATACTGGTCCTCGGTCAGCCGCTGATCCTCTCTCTGTTTACAGATATGCCCGCGGTGCTGGAGCAGGCGGGTCGTGTCTATTGGTGGCTGTGCGCCCTGCCGCTGTTCGCGGTTTGGAGTTACCAGTTGGATGGGGTTTTTATCGGCGCGGGAAAAAGCCGGGACATGCGCAACACCATGTTCGTCGCCACTGTGCTGGTTTTTTTCCCAGCCTGGTGGCTGACCCGCTCCTGGGCCAATCAGGGTGTCTGGTTCAGTCTTTTTTTGTGGATCACCGCCCGCTCTGCGGGCCTGCTGATTTATTTTCAGCGCTATTCAGCGACAAAGTCCTGGATTTAACATTGCAAATCTGACGGTGGAAATGCCACGGGCAAAAGAATCGGCAGTGGGTTTTATTCCTAGCAGGTTGTTGCAAAAGGCATCCTGCCTTTTGCAACACACGAAAAGCGAAAAATGTGATTTTCACTTTTCTCCCAAAATCAACGACTTAGCCGTCGCCGATTTTGCCGGAACATCCATATTCCGGTACCAGGCGTCGAAATTCTTCGAATTTCAACAGCCTGCTAGGGCCAGATTAAAAATTCACTACCATTTGCTGGTATTGCACTATCTGTGTCCAGTTGGCCATAAATGGCCCCTGTCCCTGATTTATTGCTTTGTTCAGGCGGTCCACCCGCAGTTGCAACTGGCTGTCGTGAAAATACAGTCCGCCATTTCTGATGGTATAGCCGCGCGGGTTGTCGGTTAAAAGCTGCAGATAAGCCTGCACGCGCCCGATCTGTGCCCTGACCTGAGTGGTGGAAAAGTTGCCGGAGCGGTAATTGTCCAGAACCTCGCTGTTGATTGCGGACTCTACGAGTTGCCGGGTCGCGGGGCTCAGATTACTGGTTGAGACCTTGTCACGGATATCTGCACGCAGGTGTAACAGGTAATTGTCCGCGGCCTCTGCGGCAGTGTATAGGCGCTCAGTGATATGTTTGGCATTGCTCAGAGCCTGGGGGCTTCCCAACAAGTACGCAGCGTGCAGGTCCGCAGCCGCGAAATCACCCAGGGAAGCAAAGATGGTGGTGTGCTGGGTATTGCTGTTCAGCGTCAGTCGTTCACATAAGCGCACTGCTTCGCGCCACTCCGGGAAGTGCCTTCCGCGCAGGGTTTTCGACGGCAGCGCCGTTGTGTCGCGCAACAGTCTCGCGCTCTCGGCGCGGTAGAAGGCAGGCCGCCGCTGCCAGTTGTTGGCCTGCAGATTAAACAGGGACAACAGGCCGGCGTTGACGCAGCGGGACAGCAGGTGGGCCACCTGCTGGCGGCGTTCCAGCTGCGCATCCTGCCAGTACTGCCAGCTGGCCAGGCCCGCTATAAGTAGCGAGGCTGCCAGACTCAATAGTAATAGTTTCCTAAGCACAGTTAGTGTGTACTTGCCTAAGGCTTTTTGGATGGCTGAATAAATCTTACCGGCCTTTCCGTGTCCTCGGACTGGACCTGCTCGCTGACCCGGGTGGACAGCTCCCGGGGGAATGATTGCAGGCGGATTTCGTCCCTGAAACCGCAGGCGACACATTCCCGGTAATTCCGCTGGTCCCGGTTGTAGTTGACGATCCTATCCATCTCGCCACATTTGGGGCACACGGCGCCGGCAATAAAACGTCTTTTCTCCGCCTTGGGTGAAGGCTTGCTACCTGATTGCATTGTTTGTCCTGCACTGCATGGTTGGCATCCCGTGGTTACTCAATTCCCGAATGGCGCAGCAGCGCGTCTATGTCGGGTTCCCGGCCGCGAAACTCGGTGAACAAATCCAGGGCATCGCGGCTGCCCCCCTGTTCAAGAATAGAATGCAGAAATCGTTCCCCGGTTGGCGGGTCGAATATCCCCTGCTGTTCAAACAGTGAAAAGGCGTCTGCAGATAATACCTCTGCCCATTTGTAGCTGTAGTAGCCGGCGGCATAGCCACCGGCAAAGATATGGCTGAAACTGTGCTGAAAGCGATTTTCTGCCGCAACCGGCACCACTCCTGTCTGCTCGCGGACCTTATCCAATATCTTTTGTATCTGCTTCGCGTCAGGGGCGCGATCGAGACCGTGGATGCGCAGGTCGAACAGCGCGAACTCCAGCTGGCGCACGGTGAGCATGGCGGACTGGAAGTTTTTGGCCGCCAGCATCTTGTCCAACAGGGACTGCGGCAGTGGCTCGCCGTTTTTGTAGTGTGCCGAGATCATGGCGATGGCCTCGGGTTCCCAGCACCAGTTTTCCAGGAATTGGCTGGGCAGCTCCACCGCGTCCCAGGCGACACCGTTGATGCCCGATACGGCGGGAATATCCACCTGGGTCAACATGTGGTGCAGGCCGTGGCCAAACTCGTGGAACAGTGTGGTCACTTCATAGTGGGTCAGCAGGGAGGGCGTATCGCTGCTGGCGGGACTGAAATTACAGACCAGGTAAGCCACCGGCAACTGCAGCCCGGCGGCGGTGCACCGCCTGGTACTGACCGTATCCATCCAGGCACCGCCGCGTTTGTTCTCGCGCGCAAACGGATCCAGGTAAAAGCCGGCGATACGCTCGCCGTCGCGCAACAGCCAGAAGAACTGCACATCCGCATGCCAGACGGCTACCTGCGGGTCCGCTTCCACAGTGACCCCAAACAACTTTTCCACCACTGCGAACAGGCCCTGCAACACGGTCGCGAAGGGGAAATAGGGGCGAAGCTGCTCCTGGCTGACCGCATAGCGACACTGTTTGAGTTTCTCCGCCGCCCAGGCGATATCCCAGGGTTGCAACTGCTCCAGGGACAGGGTTTCACGGGCAAACTCCTGCAGCTGGGCAAATTCCCGCTGCGCCGCCGGCCGCGCACGGTGCCCGAGGTTTTGCAGAAACGCCTCCACCTGGGCCGTGTCCGCAGCCATTTTGCTCGCCAGCGACAATTCCGCGTAATTGGCCATATCCAGCAGGCGCGCCTGATCGGCCCGCAGTGCCAGTATCTCCTCCATGACCGCCGAATTGTCGAACCGACCGGCGTCGGGCCCCGTCTCCGAGGCCCGGCTCACGAATGCCAGGTGGACCCGCTGGCGCAGTGCGCGGCTGTCCGCATGGGTCATCACCGCCAGGTAACAGGGGCCCTCCAGGGTAATCACCCAGCCCTCCAGCGCCCGCTCACGGGCGGCCTTGGCGGCGGCGGCCAGAGCGGTCGCGGGCAGGCCCGCCAGTTCCTCGACATCATTGGTGTGATAGGTCCAGGCGTTGGTGGCGTCGAGCACATTGTTGGCGAAGCGGCTCGACAGCTCCGCCAGGCGGCGCTGGTTGGATGCAAAGCGGCTGCGCGCCTCACCCCGCAGTGCCACGCCGCCCAATTGGAAATCCCGCAGGCCCAGGGCCACCATCTGTCGGCGTGCCTGGGTTCGATCGGCGAAGTCCGGCGCCTCGGACAACTGGCGGTAGACCTGGCACAGTGCCTCGTTCTGGCTCCGTTCCGTCCAGTAGGCGGTGACCTGCGCCAGTGCCGCTTCGTAGGGCTGGCGCCAGGGGCCGCTCAATACGCTGTTGAGATGGCTCACGGGGGAAAAGGCGCGATTGAGTTGATCCTCGACCTCTTCCAGGGCTTCCAGCACAGAGTCCGGGGCCGGGTTGTCCGCCACCGATGCCAACTGTCGGCGACACTGCTCCAGCAGGGGGGTAATGGCAGCTTCCACCTGTTCCGGCAGCAATTGGTCGAAGGGGGGCAGCAGGGAAAACTCAGACAGCGGGTTGGGCATAAAAACTTCCTGTGGGACTGTGCCAATGTGGCTATGATAGGGAATCCATTGTACAAGGAGCCCGACTATGTCCCCACTGCGCCCCCACGGCAAGGACAGCGAAGAAAAGATCCCCCGCCTTGGCAACGGCGTCTATGTCGATCCACAGTCTGCAGTGATCGGCGATGTGGTGTTGGGGGATGACTGTTCGGTATGGCCAATGGCCGTGGTTCGGGGCGATATGCACCGCATCCGGATAGGTGCGCGCACCAGTGTTCAGGACGGCGCCGTGCTGCATATCACCCATGCGGGGCCCTTCAACGAGGACGGCTGGCCGCTGATCATCGGCGAGGACGTCACTATCGGGCATAACGCCTGCCTGCACGGCTGTACCGTGGGCAACCGGGTTCTGATCGGTATAGGGGCGACAGTGCTGGACGGGGCCGTCATCGAAGACGAGGTGGTACTGGCAGCCGGCGCGTTGGTTCCACCGGGTAAAAGGCTCGCCAGCGGCTACCTGTATGTGGGCGCACCCTGCAAGCAGGCGCGCCCGCTGAAGGAGGCGGAACGACAGTTTTTCAGTTATTCAGCGGCCAATTATACGAAGCTGAAAGACCAGTACCTGACCGAGCATGTGCAGCCCTGAGAGGCTGGCAGTCTGACATGGCTTCCGCCCGTTTCTTCGACCGGTTACCGGTGTGCACTGATACAGAGGACTGGCCTTTGCCTTGCAGTGGCACATCCTTGTGCCCTATTGACCCGGCAACTTATTGAGTTGCCGGGTCAATAGGGCCAAGTGTGAAGCTATTCCGGGGCTTTACTGGCCGCAGGGAGGTAGAGTTCTAATCCTGAACCGGGCGTCGGCTTTCCGCCCAGCGGATCGCCAGCTCGCCCAGCAGCAGCGCTATCACAGCACCGGTGAGCACTGGCCACTGAACCCCTTCGCCGGGGGTGTAGACAAACAGGAAAATACTGCCCGCCAGCACCGCGACGCAAAACACCGCCATCAACTGCACCGCCAGGTCGCTGCCGGGTACCCGAAAGGGCCTGGTGCGCTGGCCGTCCACACGGCGCATCTGCAGGAACGCCAGAAACATACCGATGTAGGGCAGCAGGAAGATTACACCGCTGAAGGCAAACAGGGACCAGAAGAGGTCCTCGTTGGAGTGCACCATAAGCCCGTACAACACCAGGATAACGGTGCTGGTTATCCCCATCAGCACTGCCGCACCCACCGGGGTGTTGCGGCGGCTTCTCAGGGCGAAGGCACGGGGCAGCTCGCCCTCTTCTGCCGCTTCTGCCGCGGCCCTGTTGCTGCCGATGGCCCAGGTCACGCCATTGGAGAAAAATGTGTAGAGAGCTGCCAAACCCAAGGCCGCGACCAGAACTTCTCCCATTGGCAGCCTGGCGAAGAACAGCTGCAGTGTATCCACCAGCCCCTCCACCAGGTCTATTTCCCGGGCGGGTATGGCGGCCAGTATGGCCGTGGTCCCCGAGATGTAGAGTGCGAGAATAATGCTCCCCGACACCAGGATGGACAGGGGCAGATCCCGCTCCGGGTTGCGCATTTCCTCGCTGCTGGCACTGATCAGTTCGAAACCCAGCATGCCGTAAATAATCGCGGGGATATATTGCAGACTGTCGCTCAACCTTGGACGCACACTGTCGAAAGTGATCGGATTGGCGAGGCCGTTGTGCGCGGCATGGAAGATGGCGCCGGCGATAATGGCGAGAAAAATAACAATCTTAAAAATCGCCCCTATGTTCGGCACCCACTTGCCCACATTGAGGGTCACCACATTGACGCCAACTGCCATCCAGGTGAGGGCTATTCCCAGACCAATCTGCTCCACTACGCGCATTTGCGGCCAGAACAGCTGGGTTGCCACACCGGCGAACAAAATAAAGATAGCCGGCATCCATATGGCGGTATTTACCCAGTAGGCCCAGCTTACCCGGCAACCCCAGCGCCCGCCGAAGGCATCGCGGACCCAGGCGTAGATACCGCCCTGTTCCGGATAGGTGCACCCCAGTTCCGCGGAAACCAGTGCGAAAGGAACGAAGAAAAACAGGCCGAGAAAGAGCCACCAGAAAATACTGGAGGCACCGATTGCCGCGGTGGCGGCGAGAGTGTCCACCAACAGTATGGCGGAGACGGTAAACAGGATTATGTCCCGCTTGCCGAGGTTTTTTTTAATCACCAGCTCCGACACTGCAATCTCCACTCTTGTTCGAGGTGCTCCAGCCCTGAACTTTGCCGGTGCGCCGGTTTGAGCAGCCAACTGGATGGATTCGATTCCGCCCGCCCCTCCCTACCGGGGGGATTAATGGATAGTGCCGGCCCGGTGACGCCACTGCTCAATATCTGCGGTCGGCCTGTTTCAGACTATCACGCTCAGAGCGCTGCGGTACCGGCAGGGTCCAGCGGAAGCGCTATTTTCCCTGTGCCCGCAGCAGGCCGGAGGCGGCGATGCCCCCGGCGGCACAGGCGAGCACAATCACCAGGGGTGTCAGGGCCCCCAGCCCCAGGGCAGCGATCCCGTAGCCGCGCATGGGCAGCAACAACAGCAAGAGGATACCGGCGGGCACAAGGGACAGAAAGAAGCCGCGCGCCACCCAGGAGCGTCGCCAGGGCAGCAGGAAGATCAATCCACACAGCCCGCCCCAGACCACCCGCTGATACAGGTAGGCATTGGACAGATAGGGGGCTATGTCCACGCCCACCCAGCGGTTGAATCCGTGGTACCCCATGGCCCAGAGCACCAGGGCATAACACAGGCCGCCAAAGCAGCCGGCGGCAAAGACAAAAGACAGGTTTCGCAGGAATTCGCGCACCTTACCCCCTTTAGTTTGATTGGTGTCAACAGGCCCTAATTTTGTTCGTCAGTCTGATTGCGCTTCAATCCCGCCCGCAGTTCCGACAATACGGGTGCTAGCTGGGGGTGCAGCCCGCGCCAGAGAAAAAAGGATTCCGCCGCCTGCGCCACTAGCATACCCAGTCCGTCAGCGGTTTCTGCGCCACAGTCCGCAGCCCAGCGCATAAATACGGTTGGCTCGGCGCCGTAGACCATGTCATAGGCGCGGGTGTCACTGGAGATGACTGCTGCGGGCAGCGCCGGCATCTCGCCGCTCAGGCTGGCGGAACTGGCATTGATGACCAGGTTAAAGGGACCCGGCAGATCATCCAGGCCGCCGCCGGTGACCCTTCCCCCCTGTGGGAACCTTTGCGCCAACTGTACTGCCCGGGCGGCGGTGCGGTTGGCGATGTGAATGGCCTCCGGGAGCTGCGCCAGCAACGGCTGCAGGACACCGCGGGCGGCGCCACCGGCACCGAGCAGCAGTATCCTTTGCCCCTCCAGCGGCCAGCGCAATTGGCGGGTGAGGTCGTTAACCAGCCCGGCGCCGTCGGTGTTATCGCCGAGAAGGCGACCGTCGCTGCCGAGCACCAGGGTGTTTACCGCGCCCGCAGCGCGGGCCCGGTCTGTCAGTTGGTCCGCCAGGGCCGCTGCATCCAGCTTGAATGGCACTGTGACGTTGAGCCCCCGGCCCTCGGCAGCGAAAAAGCTCCGGGCTATAGAGGCAAAAGCGTCCACGGGCGCCAGCAGCCGGTCGTAATCCATATCCTGCCCGGTCTGACGGGCAAAGGCCCGGTGGATCAGCGGCGATAGTGAGTGGGAGATGGGGTTGCCGATCACCGCGTATTGGTCGGTCACATGGGCATCCTTAATGGTTCGCTGTTATTAACCCGGCAATCCGGCAGACCAATGCCGGTCCATTGAGTCGTCGCCCTTGAAAGCTGACACAACTCTGCGGAACAGCCCGCTTTTCAGGGGCTTGCGCCGGCCAGGGCGCGGCGGATACACGCCGTTTCGTCTACCGCGATCAGGCCGTCTATTTTCAGACCCGCAGGGGTGTCGCTCACCAGGTAACGAGTGGTGGCCGTGTAGAGTTCGACACTGCTGTCCCCCTCCCGGCGCAACAGTACCCAGCGCAATTCCACCAGGTTGCTGCAGGTGTTGAGTTCGCTAATCTGTGTCACTGCGCCGACAATCTGCGACACACCCAGGCGGCCATAGATCGACAGCAGTCGATTTACCTGTGCTGTGAACTGGGTGCGAATTGCGCTCTGTTTGCCACAGCGCTCAGGGTAATAATGCAGCGGGAAGCGGTAGAAATCCGCAATCTGCTGGGCATCCCCACTTTCGAAGGTGCGACGATACTGCAAAAACAGCTGGTTGATCGCGTCTGTGCGGGTCTTGTCCAACGCATATGCTCCCTGAGGTCAAACCCAGTCGCGCCGGGGCAGGAAATCGCTGTAGAGCCTGGCCTCTTCGCTGTTCTGTTGCGGTTGCCAGTCGTACTGCCAGCGCACCAGTGGAGGCAGGGACATGAGGATGGACTCGGTACGGCCACCACTTTGCAGACCAAAAAGGGTCCCGCGATCATAAACCAGATTGAACTCGACGTAGCGGCCGCGCCGGTAGAGCTGGAATTCCCGTTCACGCTGGCCATAGGGGGTGTCTTTGCGCTTCTGCACTATCGGCAGGTAGGCGTCGAGGTAACTGTCCCCCACCGCCCGCATCAGGCCGAAAGCGTGGCTGAAGCCCCCCTGGTTGAAGTCGTCAAAGAACAACCCTCCCACGCCGCGCGCTTCGCCGCGGTGGGGCAGGTAAAAGTAGTTGTCACACCAGTTTTTGAAACGGGGGTAAATGTCGTCGCCGAAGGGGGCACAGGCATTTTTCGCGGTGCGGTGCCAGTGCACCACATCCTCTTCCACCCCGTAATAGGGGGTCAGGTCATAGCCGCCACCGAACCACCACACCGGCTCGGCGTCGGGTTTTTGGGCCACGAACAAACGCACATTGGCATGGCTGGTGGGCACCCGGGGATTGCGCGGGTGGATCACCAGCGATACTCCCATCGCCTCGTAGGAGCGTCCGGCCAGCTCCGGCCGGCCGGCAGTGGCGGAGGGCGGCAGACCGTCGCCGTGCACGTGGGAAAAATTCACCCCGCCTTTTTCGATCACGCCACCGTCTTCCAGTACCCGTGTGCGTCCACCACCGCCGCCGGGTCTCTCCCAGCTGTCCTGGCGAAATTGGTCGCCATCCACAGCGCTGAGGGCCGCGCAGATGTTCTCCTGCAGTTGCAGCAGGTAGGTTTTTACCGCTTGAATATCCACTTGGCTCATGGGTGGTCACCCTGGAAAAATTGATTGACTCAGCCGGCGCGCACCACCCGGCCACTCATCAGGTCGCGGATCTCGCTGGGAGTCGCGCGGCCGCCGGTGGCCCCCCCACCGACAAAATCCAGCGCGTCGCCAAAATAGCGTAACACCTGGTATTTCTTTCGCGCCGGCTGGCAGCCGCTGGGATTGGCAGAGGTGGACACTATGGCCCCGCCGAAGGCGCGGGTCAGCGCGCTGGTAAAGGGGTGGTCGGTGCAGCGCAGGGCCACCGAGGTATGGGTGCCGGTAATCCAGGCCGGCACCCGGTCGCAATGAGGTACCAGCCAGGTAACCGGCCCCGGCCAGGAGGCTTGCAGCTGTTGCAACTGGTGGACGCTGAGCTTGTCCAGCATGGGCGCAAAATCGCGCCGATCGGCGGAGACCAGAATCAAGCCCTTGTCCAGCGGCCTGCGCTTGAGGCTCAGCAGCCGCTGCACCGCGTCGCGATTGGACGGGTCACAGGCGAGTCCCCACACGGATTCAGTGGGGTGTGCGATGACGCCGCCCCCGGCGATAGCGCGGGCGGCGAAGTACACATCGAGTGGCGGAAACGCCATTTGGGCCCCGGGTTTAGCGGGATTTGCGCTGTTGCAGGTCCCGCTGCAGCTGCTTGTCCTTGGCGATGATGGCCTCGGCATTGGCCTTGCGCTCGTCCACCAGTTTCCGGTGCATTTCCGCATCGGCGGAACCGATGATCTGTGCGGCCAGGTAGGCGGCATTCTTGGCACCGGCCTTGCCGATGGCGACAGTTGCCACCGGAATGCCGCCGGGCATTTGCACCGTGGAAAGCAGCGCGTCGAGGCCGTCCAGGGATGCATTGATGGGTACGCCGATTACCGGCTTCAGGGTGGTTGCGGAAACGGCACCCGCCAGGTGCGCCGCCATGCCGGCGGCGCAGATAAAGGCCGCACAGCCGCGCTTGTCGGCGTCCACAACATAGTTGTGGGTGTTTTCCGGGGTGCGGTGGGCGGAAGTCACCTTCACCTCATAGGCGATATCGAACTTCTCCAGTACCCCGAAGGCGGCCTCCATGACCGGCAGATCGGAGTCGGAACCCATCAGAATTGCTACGAAAGGCTTGCTCATTTCAGCTCTCTTGAATAGTCGATCCGGCAAAGACGCGGCAATCTAGCGGATTGGCCAGCGGCGCACAAGACCCGACAGCACAGATACCGGTCCACGGGAGGGCCAGGTGTCGAGGGCCGGGTAAATGACTGGCAGCCTGCTACTGAAGAAAATGTATCCACCGGTGCCAGATATTCTGGTCCACCCTATCGGAAAACCTGTCGGGTTCACGCGGCTGGATATCTTCGCCGATCAGGGCCATTTTCCGCTGGTATTGGCGCAGCCCGGTCCCTTCTCCCACCAGTTCCATGGCGTGGCGGAAGTTTCGCCGGTAGCCCTCCGCACCCATCTGGTAGCGGGCCATTCCCAGCAAAAAGTGAAAGCGGTGATCATTCCTGTCGATGGTCATGGCGTCCCGGGCATAGGCCGCCGCCACCTCATAGTCGGCATCGCTGTAGGATTGTAGTGCCAGGGTGTACCAGTAATAGGGGTTTTTGCGCCGGTATCTGTTCAGCCTTTGGGCGATTAAATCCGCTTCCTGCAGCCGGTTACTGTCGCGCAGTGCCCGTTGCAGGTTTGTCAGTGTCGAAAGGTTATCGGCATCCAGTGACAGTGCCACCTGATAAGCCGCCATTCCCCGTTCCGGGTGGCCGGCCGCCCGGTAAATGACACCGAGGTTGCTCCAGAGGTCGGCGTCCTCCGGGGCCAGGTCGAGCGCTTTGCGCTGGTGGTAAAAGGCCTTTCCGTAGGCCTTGTCGCGCAGAAAGTCCGCCGCGAGATTGCTGTAAAATTTTGCCAGGGCCTGGTTATCGGTCAGCCGCCGCTGGCGGAAGTTGGGATTGCCGGCAGTAAAGTTGAAGTCGATGACCCTGGTGTTCTGCCCGGGGTTGATTGCGGCGTTAATGTGCTGGTATAGCACCATCTGGTCCCTGTCCAGATACCAGGTGGGCGGAACAAAAACCTCGTTGAAGTGGGCCTCCACTCCCAGTTCCCTGGCCATGGCCACAATCAAGGCCGAGAAAGCCAGGCAATTACCACGCTGCTGTGAGTAGGCCTCTGCCGCGGAAATTGTCGCATCCGGATCGTAGAAAATACTGAAATTGTCGGCCGCAAACGCGCGTAAAAGGTTTTCCAGCCGCGCCGGCGCTGTGGTTTCCGCAGGCAGTGAATCGAGAAACGCCCGCATTTCAGCGCTGGGATTCAGGATGTCCTCCTCTTTTAGATCGACCTCTTGTTTTTCAAACACGTCACCCGTCAGCAGTGCATCTTCTGTATAGGCTGGCGGCCCCAGCAAATTTGATACTGGAGGCATGGATGAACAGCCCGCAAGGGGCAGGAGCAGCAATGGAAAAAGCACGGATTTTATTGGATTTATCATAGGCTCTCCGGGTACAAACTGACCGGGGGACCAGCCATCCTATTTGGCTGGCGGATTAAACGGTGGCTTCCGCACTGGAATCCAAGCACACGGCTCCCGCACGGGTCAACTGATAGCCACCGGGGAGCTGTTCGACCAGGCCCTCCAGTTCCAGTTGCACCAGGTTTGCCATCAGTGTTCCGGCTTCCTCGCCAGTCTGCTGTGCCAGCTGTTCAAGGGAGCGGGGTTCCCCGACCAGGGCCTGGAGCAGGTGGATCTGCTGCGGCGCCAGCAGCGGGCCCGCCGCTGGCGCCGGCGCGGTGGGCAGGGACAGCAGTCCCCCCAGCTGGCTGGCGATATCCGCGGCGGTTTCCACCAGCGCTGCCCCCTCCTTGATCATACGGTGACAGCCCCGTGCCATCGGGTTGTGAATGGAACCGGGGATGGCAAAAACCTCGCGGTTTTGCTCCGCGGCCAGTCGCGCGGTGATCAGTGAGCCGGAATGCCGGGCCGCTTCAACCAACAGTACGCCCAGGGAAAGGCCGCTGATAATGCGGTTGCGCCGGGGGAAGTGTGCCGCTTCGGCGTTACTGCCCAGGGGTAACTCGCTGATTATCGCGCCGCCACTGTCGATGATATCTTTGGCGAGGCCCTGGTTGCGGCGCGGATAAAGGTGATCAACGCCGCTGCCGAGCACTGCCAGCGTGGTCCCCTCAACCCGCAGGGCACCGCGGTGCGCAGCCGCATCTATACCCAGCGCCAGCCCCGAAGTTACGGCGAAGCCGGCGCTACACAGTTCCGCCGCGAAGGCCATGGCATTGTCCACTCCGCCACTGGTGGCGCGCCTGGCGCCCACTACCGCTATTTGTGGCAGATGCACTGCGTGGGTATTTCCACGCACATAGAGAATGGGGGGTGGACGCTGGATCTGGGCCAGCAGGGGCGGATACTCCGCCGAACCCGCGGCCAGCAGTATCACACCGCTGGCACAGCAGCGCTCCCGCTCATCGGCCGCCCAGCACAGCAGCGGGCTGCTGTCGCCCATTGACGCGAAATCGCGCCACTGCTGCTGCGCCCGCTGGGGAAGTTTTTGCAGCAGTGCCGGGGGAAGCTGGTGCAGCGCCTGGGCGGCGCTGCCGAAGTGTTCGACCAGTTGCCAGTAGCGGCCGGGTCCCAGGCCCTCCAACCTGAGCAGTGCCAGGCTGGCGGTAATGGCATCCATGCGGATTTGCCCCCCTAGTGATTGGTTTGATCACTGGTGGCACTTCCGTGCTTCGCCACCGCCGGCCTGTTGTCCCGAACAGGGGTGTTCGGGTCGCTTCAAGCCTGCAACTGCCTGATTTGTCGTGGAGGGTTTGCGGACATGGGCCGCAAACCCGGGTTGAGGAAAGCCGGGGAAGGCTTTTTCAACAGCCTATTAGGGATTGCGCACCAGATCCATCACTGTCAGTGGGCGGTCCGCCTCCAGTACCAGGCCGAGACTCATTTTTTCAAAGGTGCGGAAAACCATCAGCAGACCGGCGCGCTCATCCGGCAGTTGCACCTGGTCGCGGGCGATACGGTCGCGCACCATGGCTCCCCGCTTGTAAATGGCCAGTACATGCCCCGGCTGCAGACCCTCCCGCTCGCCGCGATTGAGTACCACTACGTCGTACTTGCCAATCTGGGTGACACCCTCTTCCACATCCATAATGACGCCGTCCACCGGTACCGCAGGGGCGCCGGGCTGGAACAGGGCGGCGATGGAACGCTCTTCCACCGGCAACAGGCGATCCTCCAGGCGGATTTCGCGGGAGGTACGGGTGACTTCCATGGTGGCAATGGCGGTTTCATCGCTGCCGTCCGGGTCCAGCTGATACAGGTCTACCGAGCCCACATCCAGCGCCTTCATGCCGAGGTTTTCGCCGGTGAGAGGGTCCCTGTAGACCTCCGAGGGGCGGTAGATACCGTAGGAGGGCAGTGGCTCGCGGAAATCGCCGCGGGCGTAAAGCCTTTCCCCGGCGCCCACGAGAATGCGCTGGTCCTCGCCGGAAATCACATAGGGGGTTCCCACGAATGCATCCGGCGCCACGATACGGGTGCGGGACAGGAAGGCGTCGATGGCATCCAGGGGTATGGCGGGAATAGCCTCACCAATGGCCTCGCGCCGCACACTTGGCTGTAGGCGGTTGCTGCCGCCGGCGGGGCTCAGGCGATAGGGTCGCGGTCCGCGCTCCAACTGCAGCTGTGGCTCGCCCGCCACATAGACCAGGCGCAGCAGATCGCCGGGGAATATCAGGTGGGGGTTTTCGATCTGCGGGTTCACCTGCCAGATTTCCGGCCAGTACCAGGGCTGGGTCAGGAAGCGGCCGGAGATGTCCCAGAGGGTGTCCCCCCTTTGCACCACATAGACATCCGGGTGGTCGGGATTGAGGCGCACGTCTTGAGCCTGGGTCCCGAAGGCTATTGCCAGGACAGCGGCAGCCACCACAATAATTTTCTTCATGGAAGCATTCCTATGCTCTTTATCGCTATAATTCTCAGCGCCGGGCACTGCCGGGTGGCGGGAGCCTTGCCGACCAGCAATCGGCATCCGACTCTCCGCAGTGAATAGTGAGCGCGATCATTATGTTATCAGCGCCAGTTCCACGATTACTAGAAGTTTGTCACAGGTGTTATGGCCAAACTGCAGATTCTCGAATTTCCCGACCCACGCCTGCGCCAGGTGGCTCAGGCGGTTGAACAGGTGACCGATGAAGTGCGGTCTCTGGTGGACGACATGTTTGAAACCATGTACGACGCCCCCGGGGTGGGCCTGGCCGCAACCCAGGTAAATGTTCACCAGCGGATTGTGGTGATGGATGTTTCCGAGGACCAGAGCGAGCCGCTGGTGTTGATCAACCCGGAAGTCGAGGTGCTGGACCCGGAAATTCACCAGTATGACGAGGGCTGCCTGTCGGTACCGGGTTTTTACGAGACGGTGGAACGCCCGCGCCGGGTGCGGGTCAAGGCGCTGGATCGCGCTGGCGAGTCCTTTGCAATGGAGGCCGAGGGCCTTCTGGCGGTGTGTATCCAGCACGAGCTGGACCACCTGGAGGGCAAGCTGTTTGTGGATTACATCTCGCCGCTCAAGCGCAACCGTATCCGCTCCAAACTGGAAAAGACCCGTCGCCAGCGCGCCTGATGGAGCGGCATTCCTGACCCTACACGCCCCAATCCGGTCGCCGGCACAGCTGGCGGCTGCAGCACCAGATTAATATGACCCAGCCTTTGAAGATTGTTTTTGCCGGAACGCCGCAGTTTGCCGCCAGCCACCTGAGCCAGTTGGTGGGCACTGGCCATTCAGTGGTCGCGGTGTACACCCAGCCGGACAGGCCTGCCGGGCGCGGTAAGAAGCTGCAAACCAGCCCGGTCAAGCAACTGGCCGGGGCACACAATATTCCCGTTCACCAGCCTGTGAGCCTGCGGGATCCAGCTGCACAGGAGGCGCTGGCGGCCCTTCGGCCCGATCTGATGGTAGTGGTGGCCTACGGCCTGATTCTGCCGCAGCGGGTGCTGGATATCCCCCGGTTGGGCTGCATCAACGTGCACGCTTCACTGTTGCCGCGCTGGCGCGGCGCGGCGCCCATCCAGCGGGCCCTGGAGGCGGGTGACAGCGAGAGTGGCGTCGCCATCATGCAGATGGAAGCGGGCCTGGATACCGGGCCTGTGCTGCTGGAACGCCGCTGCGCCATTTCCCCCGCAGACACCGGCGGCTCCCTGCACGACAAGCTGGCGCTGCTCGGTGGTCCCGCGTTACTGGAGGCTTTGGAGCAGTTGGTGGAGGGCAGGGCGAATCCGCGCCGGCAGGACGATGGGTGTGCCAGTTATGCCGACAAGATCACCAAGGCGGAGGCCCGGCTCGATTGGGCGCGCCCGGCGGCGGAGCTGGAGCGCAGAATCCGCGCCTTCAACCCCTTTCCCGTATGCTGGACCACCTGTGACGACGGTGCCCAGCGGCTGCGGGTGTTCACCGCCAGGCTGGAGCAGGGCCATCGCGACGGTGCACCGGGCACGGTTCTCGATACCAGTGGGGAGGGGGTCCTGGTCGCCTGCGGGCGGGATGCACTGCGTCTCCAACTGCTGCAGCTGCCGGGTAAGAGAGCCCTGCCGGCGGCCGAGCTGCTCAAAGGCCAGGGGGAGCTGCTCGCCCCCGGAAAACAGCTGGGTCGTTAAATGACGGATGTGCGTGTCACAGCTGCGCGGCTTCTGGCCGACCTGCTCGGGGGCCGGGGTTCGCTAGCGCGGCTGCTGCCCGCCGCCGAGTGCGGGTTGGACGCGCGCGACTGTGCACTGTTGCGGGAACTCTGTTATGGCTGCGCGCGCACGGCGCCGCGACTGCGCCTGATCGCAGCCAAGCTGTTGCGCAGAGCGCCGAAGGATAAGGCGGTGGAGGCACTGATCCTGTTGGGGCTCTATCAACTGGAATACACGCGCATCCCGGATCACGCCGCAATTTCGGCGACCGTTGAGGCGGCGCGGGGGCTGGGCCTGGAGCGCGCCACCGGCCTGCTCAACGCGGTGCTGCGCAATGCCCTGCGCGACCGCGAGCAACTGCAGCGCAAACTCAGCGGCAACCCGCAATTCAGCTCTATGCACCCGGCCTGGCTGCAGCAGCGGATCAAGTCCGCCTGGGGCGCCGAGGCTGGAGATATTTTCCGGGCCAACAATAGTAATCCGCCCATGACGCTGCGGGTCAACGGCGGCAAAATTTCGCCTGCCGAGTACCTGCAACAGCTGGCCCGGGCCGGTATAGCTGCGGCCCCCTGTGCTATTTCGCCGGTGGGGATACAGCTGGCGGAGCCCTGTCCGGTGACGGCGTTGCCCGGTTTCGAGCAGGGCCTGGTCAGTGTACAAGATGAGTCGGCACAGCTGGCCGCACTCCTGTTACAGCCAGTTCCTGGAGAGCGGCTACTGGATGCATGCGCGGCGCCCGGTGGCAAAAGCTGCCACCTGCTGGAGCAGCAGCCCGGGGCTGACCTGGTGGCGCTCGATATCGACGCGGAGCGTTTGGAGCGGGTGGAGGAAAACCTGGTCCGCACAGGCCTGGCGGCCGAGCTGATCTGTGGCGACGCGGCGCAGCCGGCGGACTGGTGGGATACTTCCCTCTACGACCGCATACTGCTGGATGCGCCCTGCTCTGCCACCGGGGTCATCCGCCGCAACCCGGATATCAAATTGCTGCGGCGGGCGGAGGACATCGGCGAACTGGCGGCGTTGCAGGCGCGGATCCTGCGCGCCCTGTGGCCGCTGCTGAAACCCGGCGGAACCCTGCTCTATGCCACCTGCTCGATACTACCGGAGGAAAACAGCGAAGTCGCCGCCCGCTTCGTTGCGGAGACCGAGGATGCGAGCGACAATACGCCACCGCTGCTCGCCGGCGCTTCCTGGGGCATGCCGCAGGCGGCGGGCAGGCAGATACTTCCGAGGATTCACGGTGGGGACGGTTTCTACTACGCTCTGTTAAGCAAGGCCGGACCGCAGGGAGCACTAACCGGATAACAACGGCGGTGACGTCCGCGAACTACTTCTCTTATGAAAATTCTCATTCTCGGTGCGGGTCAGGTGGGTGGCTCTCTGGCGGAGAGCCTCGCTTTCGAGCGCAACGACATAGTACTGATTGACAGCGACGAGAGCACTTTGCGCGAACTGCGCGACCGCCTGGATATCGGAGTGGTGCAGGGCCACGCCTCCCATCCGGATATTCTGCAGCAGGCCGGTATCGAGGATGCCGATATCCTGGTGGCGGTGACCAATAACGACGAAACCAATATGGCCGCCTGCCAGATAGCCCACTCCCTGTTCCGGGTGCCGACCAAAATCGCCCGGGTTAGAGCGGCTTCCTACCTGAAATATCCGCAATTGTTCGATCCCCAGGCGATTCCCATCGACGTGCTGATCAGCCCGGAACAGCTGGTGTCCGAATATATTGTGCGCCTGATGGAGAATCCGGGGGCACTGCAGGTGCTGGACTTCGCCGGCGGCCGGGTGCAGCTTGTGGCCGTGCGTGCGGTCCGCGGCGGTCCATTGGTGGGCCACCAGCTGCGCTACCTGCGCCAGCATATGCCGAAAGTCGACACCCGGGTGGCGGCCATTTACCGGCGCAACAGCCCCATCATTCCCCGCGGGGACACCGTCATCGAAGCGGGTGACGAAGTGTTTTTTCTCGCCGCCCGCGCCGATATTCGCGCTGTGATGAGTGAACTGCGCCGCCTGGAGCAGGGGTACAAAAGAGTCACCATCGCCGGGGGCGGCAACATCGGTTTGCGCCTGGCGCTCAAGCTGGAAAACCGCTATTCGGTCAAGCTGATTGAGCAGAGCCACGCGCGGTGTATCTTTCTCTCCGAAGAACTTTCCAACACCATTGTCCTGCACGGCAGTGCGTCGGACCAGGATCTGCTGCTGGAGGAGAGTATCGAGGACACAGATGTCTTTCTGGCGCTCACCAATGACGATGAAGCCAATATCATGTCCTCGCTGCTGGCAAAGCGTCTGGGCGCGCGCAAGGTGATGACTCTGATCAATAACCGCGCCTACGTGGACCTGGTGCAGGGTGGTGAAATCGATATCGCCATTTCGCCGCAGCAGAACACCATCGGCAGCCTGCTGACCCATGTGCGCCGGGGCGATATGGTCAATGTGCACTCGTTGCGGCGCGGTGCCGCCGAGGCTATAGAGGTGATCGCCCACGGCGACGAGCGCACGTCCAAGGTGGTGGGCCGCAAGATAGAGGATATCGATCTGCCGGAAGGTGCCGCTATCGGCGCCATAGTGCGCGAAACGGAAAACGGCAGCGAGGTGCTGATCGCCCACGATGACGTGGTGGTGAAGAGCGATGACCACGTCATCGTATTCCTGGTGGACCGCCGACATACCCGCCATGTGGAGCAGTTGTTCCAGGTGGGTTTCAGTTTCTTTTAAACATCGTGTGAAGCTGTGCCGGGGCACTGTTGCCGCACAGCCTTCACCTGCAAACTACAGGCTCTATAGCGCCGATGCGAATAGCGGTAATTGCGCGGGTTTTTGGAATTCTCCTGATGGTGTTCAGTCTTACGCTGTTGCCGCCAATCGGTGTTTCCCTGTGGTACGAGGACGGTACCCATCCGGCGTTCAGCGTCGCCTTCGCGATTACCCTGATTACCGGTGTGTCCATGTGGCTGCCGGTACACGGCTTGCGGCAGGAGCTGCGCACCCGCGACGGCTTTGTTGTCACCTCCCTGTTTTGGCTGGTACTCGGCGCTTTCGGTTCCCTGCCGTTCATCATCAGTCCACTGCCGGACCTGGACATCACCAATTCCATTTTTGAATCCATCTCCGGGCTGACCACCACCGGAGCCACGGTGATTACCGGCCTGGATACGCTGCCACCGGCTATCCTCTACTACCGCCAGCAGTTGCAGTGGTTCGGTGGCATAGGGGTGATTGTCATCGCCCTGGCGATACTGCCGATGCTGGGCATTGGTGGCATGCAGCTGTACAAGGCGGAAATGCCGGGGCCGGTAAAAGACACCAAGTTGACCCCGCGTATCGCCGAAACCGCAAGGGCCCTGATAGTGATTTATCTGAGCCTTACGGTTCTGTGCGGTCTCGGCTACTGGTGGGCCGGCATGACGGTGTTCGACGCCGTGGGTCATGCGTTTTCCACTGTGGCCAATGGTGGGTTTTCCACCCACGATGCCAGCATGGGTTTCTATGCCAACAATCATGCCATCATGACCATCTGTATCCTGTTCATGTTTACCGCCGCGATCAACTTTGGCCTCCATTTCTTTGCTTTTCGCAATCGCACTCTGTCCCATTACTTGCGGGATTCAGAGTTCCGCTTCTGGATTACGCTGACAGGTATCTCTGCGCTGCTGGTCAGTTGCTACCTGTGGTTTCAAGGTATTTTTGGCGCGGGCGGGAGTCTGTTGCACGGTTTTTTTCAGGTGGTATCCATCGGTACCACCGCGGGCTTTGTGTCGGAAAATTTTTCCATCTGGCCCGCCTTTCTGCCTTATGTTCTGTTGGTGCTGGGTATTCTGGGTGCCTGCGCCGGTTCCACGTCCGGTGGCATCAAAGCGGTGCGCGGTATGCTGATCATGAAATCCGGTATGCGCGAACTCAACCGCCTGGTACATGCCAGTGCGGTGATTCCCATCAAGGTAAACCGCAAGATAGTGCCGGAGCGGGTTACCGATGCGGTATGGGGATTCTTTGCTGTCTATATCCTCTCGTTTTTTGTTCTCACTATTATTGTGATGGCGACCGGAGAGAATTTTGTAACGTCTTTTTCCACCGTCGCCTCCTGTCTCAGCAATATAGGCCCGGCCCTCGGCGATGCTTCGTCAAACTACGGCTCCGTCAATCAGGTGGCAAAGTGGTTTTTGATTCTGGCCATGCTGATGGGGCGGCTGGAAATCTTTACCCTGCTGGTGCTGCTGACCCCGGCATTCTGGCGGCACTGACCCGGGCCCTGCCCGCATGGCTGTGGTTAATCCGGAAACTTAACAAGTTGCCGGATAGTAATAACTGTGGTGGCTCATCACTCGAAAGTATCCTTGGTACCGGCGATAATTTGCGCGTAGCGAGGCAGAAAGGTCGCCAGCACCCAGGCCTCCAGCACGCAGCCGAGGGCACTCACCGCCACGATGGACTGGCCGAAGAAGTTGCCGGTATTGGTATAGTGCGGGGTCCACTCCAGGGCCACCTGCTGTGCGAAGCCGAGCCCCAGCACCAGGAAGGCCACCGCGGTGGCGACCTTGGGGATCATTCTGGGGGCCACCTTGAAGGGGCGCTTGAGCCAGCCCATCAGAACTGGAAACACACTCAGCTGCAAAGCGTAACGAATGACTACCAGCCACACGAAGAGTGTAAGAACCGAACTCAGGTGCCAGACCAAGGGCATCAGGCACAGCACGTACAGTTTGTCGGCCACCGGGTCCAGCAGTGCGCCCACATGGCTGTGCCAGTTATAGCGCCGCGCCAGCCGTCCGTCGAGAAAGTCCGTCAGGGCGCCGGCGGCAAAGGCCAGCAGCGCGGCCACAACATAGTGCTGTAGCGACAACCAGATGATCACCGGGATCAGTAGGATGCGCAGCGCGGACAGGGCGTTTGGCAGGTGGCGCCAGACGGTCCGGGTTTCAGTGGTTTCATTCATATAATATTGCGCTGCTTGGCGTAGGGGGATGGTTTTTCATGTGGCAAGGCCTTGTCGGAATCCTGGTATTTACCGCGATTCCCATTTTGTTGAGCGAAAACCGCCGCGCTGTGTCAGTGCGACTGATTGTTGTCTGCCTGTTGCTGCAGTTCGGAATCGCCATGGTGATGCTCAAGGTTACCTGGGTGCAAAACGCACTTCTCGCCGTCAACAGCGCCGTCAAGGTACTGGAGCAGGCCGCCATCGCCGGCAGCAGCTACATGTTTGGCTACCTTGGGGGGGCGGATCTGCCGTTTGTGGCCGACGGCCCCGGCAGCAGCTTTATCGTCGCCTTCCAGGTTCTGCCCATTGTACTGGTGATGAGCGCCCTGTCGGCATTGCTTTTCTACTGGGGCGTGTTGCAGAGAGTTATCGGCGCGTTGGGCTATCTGTTGCAAAAGACTCTGCGACTCGATGGCCTGCAGACCTTCAGCGTCGCAGCCAGTGTGTTTTTCGGTATCGTCGAGGCGCCGCTGCTGGTGCGGCCCTATTTCGAGTCCATGTCCCGCTCCACACTGTTCCTGCTGATCACCGCCGCCATGTCCACCGTTGCCGGCACCGTCATGGTGCTGTATGCCAGCCAGCTTCAGGGGATAGTCGCCAACCCCGCCGGCCACATCCTTGTCGCTTCACTCATCAGCATGCCGGCGGCGGTGCTGTTCGCCCAGTTGTGGGTGCCCCCTGCGGACCGGGCCGAACACCATGTCCCCAGGGTGCGCAGTGAAGCCCAGAGCACCCTAGACGCACTGGTGCGGGGTACCGAGGATGGGGTAAAGCTGCTGCTGAATGTAATCGGTATGATCATAGTGCTGTTTGCACTGATTTACATCGTCAACGCGATATTGTCCTCCCTGTTCGGTGACGGCATTACGCTGGAATACCTGGCATCGATCCTGTTCCGCCCCATTGTCTGGTTGATGGGGGTGGACGCTGCGGACCTGTCGCAGGCGGCGGAGCTGATGAGTATCAAACTCATTTTCAATGAATTCGTGGCCTACCAGCGGATCTCCGAGCTGGGTCCCGACGCCCTGTCGCCGCACAGCTATCTGATTCTGATCTACGCCATCTGCGGCTTCGCCAATTTCGCCAGTCTGGGGCTGGTGGTGGGCACCATCTCCACCATAGTGCCGGGCCGTACCGCCGAGGTGGCCTATCTGGCCACCCGTGCCCTCTTCGCCGGCCTGCTGGCCACCTGCATGACCGGTGCGGTGGTAGGGGTACTGGACGCCTTCTGAATCCGGCCCCGGGGAAATAATTCCCCGGTGGGTACGAGGACCCAGTGGCAACAACAGGGCCGGCGTTCAGCCCTTGCGATAGCGGTGCGTCCTGCCCCCGGGGCCGCGGCGGAAGCGCTTGTATTCCCACTGGTACTGGTCCGGCGCCGCGGCGATGCAGGCTTCCACCCCCCGGTTCATCGCCGCCAGCGATACTTTCTGTTCCGCGGCGTAAATAGACTGTTCCGCCGGCAGCAGAACCAGTTCGAAGCCGTCCCGCAGCCGCTTGGCAAAGCCGAACACGCAGCGGCAACCGGTGCGCTGCAGAAGATTGTGGGCCAGCGTCATAGTCAGCGCCGGCTGGCCGAAGAAGGGAGCAAAGTCGCCGCCGCTGTCGGGCTCCTGATCCGGCAGCACCATCACCATTTCACCCGCCTTCAGCGCTTTCAACAGGGCGCGCACCCCCCGTATATTGGTGGGTACCATATGGGCGCCATTCATCTGGCGACCGCTGCGGATCAGGGGGTCCAGTGCCGCCACCTTCGGCGGTGCATAGAGGGCCGTTGAGGGTCCCAGGGTACTCAGGTACATACCGAAGAGCTCCCAGTTGCCAATGTGTGGCATCAATACCAGCAGGCCCTGCCCTCTATCCGTCCGCTCGGTGAGCAGCTGTTGATTCCGCACCCGCACAATCTGATCCTCACTGCGGCTCCAGGGTTGCTGCCAGATGCCCGCCACTTCGAACCCCGTCAGGGCTGTCTGCACGACACTGTGTCGCGCCAGCCGTTCCCGCGCTTCCGCTTCCATCGTGGGATAGCAAAGCTGCAGATTGATGCGGGTAACCCGCAGGCTCTCGCCCCGGCCCAGCACCGCAATATGGCCGGTCAGCCAACCCAGCCGGCGCGACCAGCGCAATGGCAGCCTGCCCACCAACCTCAGCACAGCGACGGCGAGGCGCCCCTTAATATCCAAACCACATATTCCTCTAACCGGTTTCAGTTTTGCGCGATGTCGACACCGGGATTGGCGGCGCTGCCGGTCTATTCCCGCTGTTGCCGCCGCGCGCCTTTAGTGCGTCACCGGCTGCCGCTATAATTGCCCCCTTTGCCCGGGCCCGGTGATTTCAGCGGGCCGCACAACCTGTCCGGAGATAGCGGTGTCCAGCCAACACGACCTCAACACTTTCCAGGGGCTCATCTTTGCCTTGCAGGATTACTGGGCGCACCAGGGGTGCGTCATTCTACAGCCTCTGGATATGGAAGTGGGTGCCGGCACTTTCCACCCCGCCACCTTCCTGCGCGCCGTGGGCCCGGAGACCTGGAACGCCGCCTATGTACAGCCCTGTCGCCGGCCCACCGACGGCCGCTACGGCGAGAACCCCAACCGCCTGCAGCACTACTACCAGTACCAGGTGGTGATGAAGCCTTCGCCGGACAATATTCAGGAACTCTATCTGAACAGCCTGAGCGCCATGGGCATAGACCCCACCATCCACGATATCCGCTTCGTCGAGGACAACTGGGAATCCCCCACACTGGGAGCCTGGGGCCTGGGCTGGGAAGTGTGGCTGAACGGTATGGAGGTGACCCAGTTCACCTACTTCCAGCAGGTGGGCGGGCTGGAGTGTTTTCCGGTCACCGGAGAGATCACCTACGGCCTGGAACGCATCGCCATGTATCTCCAGGGGGTCGAGTCCATCTACGACCTGGTGTGGACCCGCAATCCGGACGGCAGCCCGGTGACCTACGGCGACGTTTTCCACCAGAACGAGGTGGAAATGTCCCATTACAACTTCGAGCACGCGGAGGTGGAATTCCTGTTCAATACCTTCGACCACTGCGAGCGCGAGAGCCAGCGCCTGATCGAACTGGGTCTGCCACTGCCGGCCTATGAGCAGGTGATGAAAGCCTCCCATGCGTTCAACCTGCTGGACGCGCGCCACGCCATCTCCGTGACTGAGCGCCAACGCTACATACTGCGCGTGCGCACCCTCGCCCGCGCCGTAGCGCAGGCCTATTACCAGGCCCGCCGCGCACTGGGCTTCCCGCTGGCGGCGGAAGAAATTCGCAGTGAAATTCTGGCGGAGAGCGCGTCCGCAGCAGAGGAGAAGCAGTAATGGCGCAGGACTTTCTCGTTGAGCTGGGCACCGAAGAGCTGCCGCCCAGGGCGCTGCGCAGGTTGATGGAAGCCTTCGCCAACGGTATTGAACAGGGCCTGGACAAACAGGGGCTGCCGTATAGCTCGGTGTGTGCCTATGCCGCGCCGCGCCGCCTGGCGGTGATTGTCTCTGACCTGGCGGAGGAGACCCCCAGCAAAACCATTTCCGTATGGGGGCCGCCGGTCAGGGTCGCATTCAAGGATGGCGTAGCCACCAAAGCTGCTGAGGCCTTTGCGCGCAAGAATGGCATCGCCATCGGCGATCTGCGGGACTGTGTGGCCAACGACGGCAAACAGGACAAGCTGTTCTGCCGCCGGACCACCGGCGGTGAGGATACCACCACCCTGCTCGGTGATATCGTAACGGCGGCGCTCGACGGGCTGCCAATCCCCAAGCGCATGCGCTGGGGCGCCCGCCGGGAGGAGTTCGTGCGCCCGGTCCACTGGCTCTTGATGCTGTTCGGCAACCAGGTGGTGGATACGGAAGTACTCGGCCTCAGGTCCGGCAACAGCACCCGCGGACACCGCTTTCACTGCAACCGCGAATTGGCTGTGCACTCCGCCAGTGACTATCTGTCGCTATTGAAAGACGATGGCTATGTCATCGCGGACTTCGCCCAGCGGCGCGACATGATTCGCGCCCAGGTCACTGCCGAGGCGGAAAGGGTCAATGGCGTCGCGGTGATCGAAGACGACCTCCTGGACGAAGTGACGGCACTGGTGGAATGGCCCGTAGCGCTCACCGGTCGTTTTGAGGAGCGTTTTCTCAAGGTGCCGGCGGAAGCCCTGGTGTCCTCTATGAAAGAGCACCAGAAGTATTTTCATGTGGTGGACGAGGACGGCATCCTGCTGCCATTTTTTATCACCGTGGCCAATATCGAAAGCCGGGATCCGGCCCAGGTCATTCACGGCAACGAGCGTGTTATCCGTCCGCGCCTGGCGGATGCCGCCTTCTTTTTCGAAACGGACAAAAAGACCAGCCTCGAGGCGCGCCGGGAAAAGCTCAGACACATAGTCTTCCAGCAGAAACTGGGTAGCATCTATGACAAGACGGAGCGCCTCGCATCCCTCGCCGCTGGAATTGCCGATGCCACCGGCGCCAGCCGGGATCTGGCCGAGCGCGCCGCGCGCCTGTGCAAATCGGACCTGGTCACTGATATGGTGTTTGAATTTGCCGATATGCAGGGCATCGCCGGCTATCACTATGCCGAAAACGATGGCGAACCGCTGGAAGTCGCCAAGGCAATGTACGAGCACTATATGCCCAAATTTGCCGGCGACCAGTTGCCGCAGAGCCCGACCGGCACCGTACTGGCGCTGGCTGACCGGCTGGATACCCTGGTCGGTATCTTTGGTATCGGCCAGCCGCCCAGTGGCTCCCGCGATCCCTTCGCCCTGCGCCGTGCCAGCCTGGGTGTAATCCGCCTGCTGGTGGAAAAAAAGCTGGACCTGGACCTGCGCACTCTGCTGGAGCTGGCCCGCGACAATTACCCGCGCACCGCCCTTGGAAGTTTCCAGAGTGTGGTGGACGACACCCTGCACTACATACTCGAGCGTTTTCGCGCCCGTTATGAGGACCAGGGTGTCCCTGCGGAGATATTTATGTCGGTGGCTGCACGCAACTTGTCGCGACCACTGGATATCGACAACCGGGTACAGGCGGTGCACGCCTTCAGCCGGCTGCCGGAAGCCCAGGCACTGGCCGCGGCCAACAAGCGCGTATCCAATATCCTCGCCAAACTGGAGCGGGACGTGCCGGCCAGCGTGGATGAAAGCCTGCTGCAGGAGGAAGCCGAGAAGGCGCTGTTCGCGGCCATCAGCGATGCCCAGCGGCAGGTAGTGCCGCTGTACCGCCAGTCCCTCTACACTGAAGGGCTGGCAGGGTTGGCGGGGCTGCGCGACAGCGTCGATACTTTTTTTGATGACGTGATGGTAATGACGGACAACCAGAAGCTGCGGGACAACCGCCTGGCGTTACTGGCGCAGCTTCGCGCCCTGTTTCTCGAGGTTGCCGATATTTCCCTACTGGTGCCGGCAAAGTAACAGAAGACTGGCGGGGCTGAACCGGCCCTGGCTTATCTCTACTGACAGCGGAAAGCCCATGTCCCTGATCCTGCTTGACCGCGACGGCGTTATCAATTGCCACAAGGCCGGCGGCGTGCGCCGCGCGGAGGACTGGCAACCCCTGCCCGGCAGTGTCGGCGCTATGGCTGACCTCAGCCGGGCCGGCTACCAGTTGGTGGTGGTCACCAACCAGCCGGGTCTCGCCCGGGGCGATTTCCAACTGGAGGACCTTGAGGCCATACACGCCGAGCTGCGCGCTCGCGTGGAGGATGCCGGCGGCGAGGTAGCGGCCATCTTCTACTGTCCCCACGGCCCCGATGACGGCTGCCGCTGTCGCAAGCCCGCTACCGGTATGCTGGACGCGGTCGAGGCGGAATTCGATACCAGCCTGCACGACTGCTATCTGGTGGGGGATCGGGTACAGGACTTGCAGGCCGCCGTGGCCAAGGGATGCAGGGCCGTGCTGGTCAGGACAGGTCGCGGGGAGGAAACCCTCGAGGCCCTGACCAGGGCGCCCGAGGATTGTCTGGCAGCGACAATGGTGTTCGACAGTCTGGCGGGATTTTCCGACTTCCTTCTCCGAACCCGGGGAGCCTCTGGTTAATTCGATGCAGCCTAGCAGGCTGTTGAAATTCGAAGAATTTCGACGCCTGGTACCGGAATATGGATGTTCCGGCAAAATCAACGACGCCTAAGTCGTTGATTTTGGGAGAAAAGTGAAAATCACATTTTTCGCTTTTCGTGTTTTGAAACAGGCAGGATGCCTTTTTCAACAACCTGCTAGGGCGGCTGTTCCCAACAGGGATCTCCCGGCCGCAAATCAAGCGTGTAACTGCCCGGTTTATTGTGGAAGCCTTGTGGGCAATGCAGCGCAAATCCCGGCTGGGAAAAGCCCCCGCGGGTTTTTTTAGCAGCCCGTTACAATTGCCCCGGCGCAGAAAAAACAACAGACGCCAAAGTATCGCCGGGATTCCGATGCCGCTTGACACAGGTTTCCCGGGCCCAGCATAGTAATTACCGCCGTTATTATTTACCCGGCAATTAAATAAGTTGTCGGGTAAATCGGCCTAAGAGCCGACGGGCTGATTCCCCAACCCACTGATTTTCGCCCTTGGGGTACTGCGCAACCAAACGGCATTGTCCTTATACCAATGGCCAGCGCCGGGATTGGGTGTGGCCTTAGGGCCTGTTCACACTAACGGAGCTGGCCCTGTTGTGACAGAAAAGGTGCCAATCGAGGCAAGAGGAGCGCGGTTTGGTTGTTCCAAATGAGCGACGAGCAACGAAGAGTGGCGCCTTTTCCGGTACAACCCGAAGGGCTGCCCCTGGTTTCGCACCCTGCGGTGTTAGAAATTGCTTATGTGGACCCACCACACTGCGCAATTCCTGCCTTGCAGGCCACAAAACCTGAAGCAGCAGGGTTATCTCAGTTAGTGTGAACAGGCCCTAGCACTTCGTCCGGTTCTTGCTGTTGTATGACACAAGATCCACTGGATTATCCTCCTGCGACTCGATGCTTGTTCCGGGTGAATCACAAGAGGCAGCATTGAGCGGCAATTCGAATCCCACGTGAAGTTGCCACCTACATAGAACCGTCTGCCAAGCTACGCCTGAGCCAAACCCTATCCGTATCAGCAGGCGCCTGCCTGGCATTAGCGTGTGAACTTTTATGGTTATCCATAGGGAAAACTCATGCGATATCTTATGCAAAATATAGTTTCACATTTAGTCCTGTGTATGCTGTTTTCGTTCAGTGCGACGGCAGCTGCCCAGGTTCTCTATCTGCCCAACAACGAGAATTTCGGCACCGCTTATTGTATCAATCTGCAGACCGGGGAGGTGGTCCCGGACTGTGATGTCACCCTCGCCAACGGGGTCTACTTTGTGCAGAATCAGCACAACCACAACAGCCCGGCTCCACCGGTCAGTTCCGTTATTCCCCTTTCCGGTAACACCGGTTGCTGTGGTCTGCCGGTCGCAATACGAACAACCAAGGTGGGGCAGGTGGAATGGCTGGCCGTGTGTGCAGACTACTGTTCCGTGACTGATATCTACGTAGGCTATCCGGACCTGGTGGAACTTACCTCCGGCAGTAATTGGGTGCTGATCGGCCAAACCAGCTCGCACCCTATCAATCATTTTGGCACCCCCCCCACCGTCAACGGTATTAAGGCAGTAGCCAGCCAGTACCGCTCCGAGTACCCGCAATACCCGGTTATCGCCATTAATGACATTGCCCTGCCCCTCGCTGGTATCTTCGACCTGAACAGGAACTGGCAGGGGCCGCATTTTAGTCACCGCCAGGGCAAGGCAGTGGACATAAGGGGTAATGGCGGCCCCAACAGTGTGCCAAAAATCCCCAGTGTCCAGGCGCGCTTCAGAGAAATATGCCTGGAAAAGGGGGCGACCAGGGCCCTCCACGAATCGATTGGCACCACCAATGAACATTTTCATTGCCAATGGCCCTAACCCGGAGGAATTCAACAGTGAAATATATTATCAGCGTGGTAGCTATGGTTTGCGTAAGCGCCGGCCTGGCACTGGCACAACAACTGTACACAGTTGCCCAGTTGAGTCCTGTGCCCATCTGGCCGGAAGATGGTGTGATACCCCCGCGATTGAGCGGTCAATACGTATTTTTGGACCCCGGGAGCGGCCAGATGGTTTTGGTTTATCCGCGGGAACTCGACAAACCGGGCACACAGGCCACTGGTGAATTGCGTGTGGAGCGACTGAATCTCGGCAATCAGGTGAAAGCTGCCATATCGCCAAAGGTGAAAGTGAAGAAAAACAGCTATGCCTATAGCTACACCCTCCGCAACGGCAAAGGTGCCCGGCAGGCCATCGCAAACTTAAAAATACCCGTACCAAATTTGGGCCAGGATGATGAGATCCTGGCGCCGAGGCAATGGCAGAGTGCCAAATCCGAAAGTCAGGTAAGAGCCTTGCAGATGGCGATATGGAACACATCGGGGTATTTTATAAGCTGGTATAACTACGATGCGGAGAAGAGAGAGGATGGTCCAAAGATCAGGGCGGGACAACAGCTTTCCGGGTTCTATATCGGCAGTGAATTAAAACCCGGAATTACTACCGCCTATGTGGGGTCCGGCCATTACCCCGCTATGCGGGAAGCAATGCCGCAGGCTGTGCTGGAGCAGGCAGTGCCGCTAATGTCCATAGAAGCCAATAATCAGAATCTGCTGACAATTGCGCCGCGGTTTTCCCGGGATACACACAAATTGATCATTGCCGGCAACTTCCATTTTGGAATCAGCCGAATGATAACTCACGGTCAACTGGATGGGAATTCTCCGGCAGTCCGCGAGGCTTTACAGGTTTTAAATTACTATGCTGAAGCAGCAGAGGCTGCAGGCGAAGTTGAACTGGCAGACTTTGTCGGTCCCCGCATGAGATTCTCCCAAAAGCCGAGGCCCGGATTGGAAGCCGAGGTGCTACATGCGCTGATGATAAGTCTCGAATAACGGACCTGGCATATACCTTCCCCTGTTCGGGGTAACCGCCTTTCCGGGTCTAGGCTGCTGACCTGGCGGAAGTGTGTTGTGCCAAAACCCAAGTGGGCTGGATGCAACCACAACTGGGGGCCTTTTGCTCCCGGTCCACCACCGATTAACCGGACAGCTTGCTTTATTACCTGGTTAATGCCGGATTAATTTTACTATCAGGTTACTGATCAAGTATTCCCCAACTTTTTCAGGCCCGGGCGGGCGGCCCATAGTTGCAGCCCCTCTCACGAAAAACCGAGCAGTCACGTACTTGATTTGACACTAGAAAGTTCCCATTTGAGTGAGAATTTTGTTAACCAGTCTCTATTGTCCGTCCAGTGGGGTCCTTTTGCTAAATACCATACAGTTTAGAAGCCTGAGTAAGACAAGTTATTAGTGAGAGGCTTCATAGCATCGACAAAATAATAAAAATATTTCGAAAATATATATTCCGAGAAAATTATTTAATCACCGCACAAAACCTATATAACCTGAATAACACATCAAGAGTTCACAAAATTGTTATTGCGTGCCGGCTGGAATTTCAAGTAAGGTTAGATTGCTGTTGGAAGTTGCAAATACTATAAAAAAGGAAATTCGTATATGAAAACTATCATCCGTCTCTGTCTGTTTTCGGTTTTGGCTGGATTCTCTGCAGTGAGCACTGCTGATCCGATCCAGGACTTGTCCATGAATCTATATAAAGCCGGCTGGTATCCAAATTTTTTCCGTGGGTCAGGCCCACTTACCTGTGCGAGAACCTGCGAAATATGGGTTGCTGCGCCCTCGGAAATGGAAAAAAGCAACATCGTGGATCCGGACAGTGAACAAGCGGCGGTTTGTAAAATTACAAGGGACGTCAATATTATTGTAGAGGCTATCAATGATCCGTCCTCACACTGGATCTATGGCAACCAGTTTGACGATGAGCCAATCTGCCATGTGGCCCACCGGGCCGGATGGGTGGAACGCAGTGAATATTTTATGTGCCTCTGTGCCCAGCCAACAAATGGTTAAAAATCTATAGGAGTTATTAAGTAGACAAGTATGGTGTAGATGTCTGCAATCCAAGCTAGGGAATCCAGACATCCTGGTAAATAAGGTGTGTGCCAGGCGGCAACTGCTTTTTTGAAGCAGTTGCCCTTTGAGGTTTATTAAAAACTCGTGTTTGCTTTAGTGATGATTTTCTTGTGTGGCTAATTAGAAGACGCAAAGCTAAAGTTCAAGCAATAAATAGTAATCTACCAGGCTTCCCGGTGTTGACTTGGGAAGGAAAGTCAATATTTTATTATACTGCCAGTGGATTACTGAAATATTATATCCATAGCTTTATATTCAATATTATAATATGCGCTGAAATATTGCATTATTGACGTGTCTGTGAATTCAACAACCATCGCAACCAAGAATTAAAGTATAAGTCGCGTCAGAGATAAATTTTAGTTATTACTTGAAACCGCGTTTAATGAAATTTTTTCGATATACAAATTTCTGCACTAATTAGAATAAAATATAGATTATTTAGTATTTTACTAAGAATTTAGCATGCTAAATTAATCCCTACCAAAAACTTGTGAGTGTGTGCAACCAAGATTTAAGAGAGAGTTGCCACATAAATTAATCAAATTTTGGTTCAAGTATATTATTGGGTAAGTTAAATAAAATTAGTAACGGAGTATTTATGAGGAAGCTATGGATAATTTTTTTTCTATCCACTACCGTTTATGCTGATTGGCGTGAAGATTATTTTAATGGGTTAATTGATATTAGAGATTTTCTTATAGCCAATCCAGAAATTCAGATTTGGGAGGGGCCCCTACAGGGGCAGCAGTATACTAACATCCACGAAATCGGTGGAACAATTTATAATGACAAATCAGCAGTCTATATCCCCACATTGTTTCAGACCGTAAGTGACAATGAAACCCAATTCTTATCCTTTGAACTCTCTACATTGAGATTGTTTAGCCTGCATTCTGCGTTCGCACCCCCGGGCATGCATGTTGGAGCTTCTCTTAGGGGTGACACCCGTTTATCTAGTGTAGAAGTGCGAGATCCTCGCTGTAGAGACGATGATGGAATTTTAGAGTTTCGTCCAGAGTGTTCTCGTATTCTTGGTCGAGGCTTGGCACTGGGTGATACGAGCGGGGTCATGGAGGGTACAGGATGCTATGGCGTTGCAATAGAGGACTTTGCCACTAAACATATTTTGCCCTCTTCCAATAATTCCGGCATTTTAGGTTGTAAGAATTATCCCTTTCAAGACAATGCATATGCTACCTACCGATTTGACGTACATGCCTCTAAAAACTATGTTTCCTATTGGATGTTTAAAAGAAATATAATGTTGGATAAGTGGGAGCTTATATTGAGTGGTGGCTGTTCAGAAAACATCTATGGGGGTGGTGCCTGCCCCCAACATGAAATGGACAATGGTGCCAATATTATTATTGGCTCCGCATTTCGCAGAGACCTGCCCTATGGCTGGAACGACTATATTATCTCAAATGTTTATACGGGAAAATTTTAATACTAATAATTGACAGATCGTTTGAGAGATATGAGGTGCTTCAAGCGTGAGTTTTACAGGAGCGGGCAGTAGCCCGCTGTTTAATTTAAAGCTACCTATTCAACAGTCAGATAATACCACTGTCCGAATACAACAGTTGTTTTAAAAAAATATATTTAATCGCCCAGCAACAACTAGTCATCAATATATTTATGAACTACAAGGACTTTGTGACTATTAATATCAGAGAACTATAAATCACATAAAGCTCTTAGTTTGGCATCGAGTGCACTATAGATAGGTCAGATTTTCATTAAAGCATGAACAATTTGAAGAGGTATGAATCGATAGCTATAGTAGAGTCTATTCTAATTGACGTAGATCAGAGTTTAGAATAGATTCAGAAAATGCCAATTTAAATCTCACTTGAAAAATAGGAGAGCATATTTATGGCTTCCTCAGCTCCGCATGATATGTCTAACGGTTGGGAAGCAGTCGCAAATAAACTTATTGCCCTAAGAGAGCATTCCTCTGTCGGCGTTGAAGTGATTCGAACCTGGGCACGAAATTTGTCAAATGGTGCCGAGGTACTTGACCTCGGTTGCGGGGCAGGGGTGCCAGTTTCCACGGCATTGGTGGAAGCAGGCCACAAAGTCTATGGCGTGGATGCCTCGCCTACATTGGCAGCTGAATTTCAACGGCGTTTTCTACAGATGAGTGTAGTATGCGAGTCCGTTGAGACTTCGTCATTTTTTGACAGATGTTTTGACGGCGTAGTGGCTATCGGACTTGTATTCCTGTTGTCCGCCGCTGCACAACGACAATTGATTCTCAAAGTGACTTCCACACTAAAATCCGGTGGCCATTTTCTGTTTACATCCCCTTATCAAATCTGCAAGTGGCAGGATAATTGGACGAGACTTGAGTCCCTTTCACTGGGAAAAGACGCATATCTCGAATTATTTTCCGAGGCGGGCTTGATTCTGGTGAGCAACTATACTGATGAGGGAGAGAACTACTACTTTCATGCTAAAAAACCGTAGGCAAGCATGAAGCCCTGGTGAAAAAATCGTTACAACAGCGTTTTACCGTTGGGCATCCAGAAAAGACGAAATTGCATAGAGAAGCCGGTACCAATCGATTGCTATAGTTGTGGCCACGCTTTGTAAAATAATAGACCCGGCAGCCCTACTATACCACCACTGGAATTTCTTATTTCAGACTGCCGGGAAGTAATAATTTGACAATAAAATTTAGTATTAGGGGAGTGTAGTCAAACAGGCAGTCGATCGGCAGAATTATGACAAACTTGTCGGAAAAGGAAAAATATCAATTCCCTACTGGTATAGGAGAATTGCTTTGGGGTAAGGCGGAAGCCATCCTTTGGTAAGCTACCGATTTAATTGATTGTTGCGGCAAATTCGGAGTACCTGGGACCTCGAAGAGATTTGATGTAACCAAAGCCAAGCCTTTAGCTGGGGGTCAGTTGAGACCTGAGTTGATCGCGGTAGCGTCGGCTCATAGGTATCTGTCGGCCATTTTCCAGGTGAATGCGCGCGTCACCACTTTCCAGTGGTTCAATCTCCGCTATAAAATCCAGCCGCACAATATAGGAGCGATGTACCCGCGCAAATCCATTTGGCTCCAGGCGTTCTAACAGCTTTGCCATGGTATCCCGCAGCGGATATACCCTGCCGTCCAGGTGCAGGTTCATATAATTGCCGGCGGCTTCAACCCATTCGATCTGCGGCACATTGACCAAAAATTCCTTGCCCAATTTCTTGATCAGAAGTCGATCGGGAGGCTCGATCGACTTCAATGGTGCTTCTCCAGCCGGATGTTCCGGCAACTGAGCCTTCCCCTGGAGATGTACCAATAGAAAACGGTACAGGTATATGATGCTGAGCAGGATGCCATAGGTACGGAAGTCTTTCAGATATTCGTAGAGGAATTCCAGCGACCAGTTGCCAAAATCGTAGGACCCACCCTCCAGATGGTAGATTACAGTGCGCATGGCTACCATGCCGACGACATGGAGCAGCGACCAGGGTAGGGTCAGTAGCAGGTGGATGGTGAGGTTACGCCCAATTACGCCCTTCTGCAGGGGAAATTGATGATCCCAGGCCAGAATCAACGGCAACAATAAGGCCACCATCAGGAGACTGGTGCCCTCCCAAACTAGTGGTTCCCAGGATTGAAAGTCCTGGCCCCCACTGCGCTGCTCCAGGGAGACCACAGCAAACTGAGCCAGCCACTGCACTGAAAAAAACAGTGCCCAGAGCCCCACTTCCAACTGTCGTTTACTGGCAAGGTACTTCTCTACCGCCATCTATATTGCACTCCCAACCCAAATTCCAGCTCAGTTTTCCCTCCAATCATCCCTGAATACCACCACTGGCACCAGGGGCGGTGCCGGTCATCCCTCTATGGTGGCAGGGGGGAGGCGCGAAGCTGAGCATAGCGGCAAAGCAAAATCAGGGAAACCATATATATGACTACAGAGCGACGCCACGATATAGACAGTCTGCGTGTGCTGGCCTTTGGCCTGTTGATCCTGTACCACCTGGGTATGGCCTATGTGGCTGATTGGGGCTGGCATGTAAAAAGCAGCCACCAGAGCGAGACCCTTCAACTGTTGATGCTGGCAGTAAACCAGTGGCGTATGCCGCTGCTTTTTCTGATCTCGGGTGCGGCCACTTATTTCCTGTTGTACAAATTGGGTAGCCGGGGATTTCTGTTACAAAGGTTACGCCAACTGGTGATTCCGCTGCTATTTGGCATGCTGTTTGTGATTCCGCCCCAGGCCTATTACGAAGCGCTTGCCAACGGCGCGATTGAGCCGGGCTACTTCAGGTTTGTTTGGCGCTATTTTACGTTTCAACCCTGGCCAGCGGGCAGCTTTACCGGCAGTCAGGTGGGTATTACCTGGAACCACCTGTGGTATCTGCCCTACCTGCTTTGCTATACCTTGGCCGCCATCCCTATTGCCCTGTGGCTGGGGGCGCGTCAGCAGCAATTGAAAAGCTGGGTTGCCGCAGTCAAAGCCTGGCAACTTGTGATACTGCCCCTGCTGCCGCTTACCTTGTATGGCCTGTTCCTATTTCCACGTTTTGGCGGTATAAACCACGCAGTGGTCGGGGACTGGTATACCCACGCACAGTTCTTTACCTTCTTCATCCTCGGTTATCTGTTGGTTAGCCAGCAGGCGCCGTGGAAGTTGCTGGCGCAGATACGTGTTCCGTTGGTGGTTTCAGCCGCACTCAGCTATAGCCTGTTCTTATACTTCGGGAGGATTCTGCCGGAGAACAGTTTCTATGGACAGCCGTTTATTGGCCTGTTAATTGTCTACGCCAATCGCTGGTTGTGGCTATTGGCAGTGCTGGCTTTCGCCTATCGCTACTTGAACAGGCCATTTTCCTGGCTCCCCTATGCCAATGAGGCAGTTTATCCCTGCTATATACTGCACCAGACCATCATGGTGATAGCTGTGTTTACGTTGAGTAGCCTGTCCTTGGGGCCGGTATTTGAACCATTGCTGGTTGTATTAATTACAGCCGCAGGATGTTTATTAATGCACGAACTGCTTATTCGTCGCGTGCCACTGCTGCGTTTGGTGTTTGGCCTGAAACCCCTGACGGGGAAAACCAACCCGGTGACTGGCCTGATTAAGGGAACCTGGAATTGTAATAAGTGATCCTGTTCTGATTCGCAACCGGGGCCTGACAACGGGCGGAGATGCAAATTTCGAGCAATGCGCTCTCCAATAATCCTCCGTGCCTAAGGGAACTGGGTAATCCCAGTTGACACAGGCAGGATTTTGCATAATAGTCGAAGGATGAACAACCTATTTGCGCTTAGACGTTTCAAGATTATTACCATCATCCCTTAGGGGTGGTGGGTTTTAGTGCAAACGATTTCAACAAACCCGCCCTGGAGGCGGGTTTTGTATCTCTGCCTTCAGAGTGATTAGCTATCGGAGGCAAAATGAATCGAGTAGCCCTATTTGGGAATGCGGGTGGTGGTAAGTCGAGCTTGGCTTTGCAACTGGCTGAAGCGACGGGCTTGCCCCTCTATTCCATCGACAAACTCCAGTACCGCGCAGGTGGCGTCCAAGTTCCGCACCAGCAATACCTGCAGTCACATGCCTGCCTGGTGAAACAGCCTGAATGGATTATCGACGGTTTCGGCTGTATGACATCTGCCTGGGAGCGCTTCTCCGCAGCAGACACTTTAGTCTACATCGATCTGCCGCTCTGGATACACGGTTTCTGGGTGACCAAACGGCTGTTCAAAGGGTTGTTCCGGAACCCGGAAGGTTGGCCGGAAAACAGCCCCATATGGCGAGGTAGCTGGACTAGCTATAAGGTGTTGTGGTTGTGCCATAGACAGCTGACGCCACAATACCGGCAGTTGGTAAAAGAAGTTGCAATGACTAAGCAGGTTAATCATCTGACTTCACCTGCCGAAATCCGGCAATTCGCACAGAGTGTACGACAGGGGTACAGCAGAAGCCACTAATTTGAACGCAATTTTCAAGGGGACTGCAAAATATCGATTTAAGTCATAGGTTATGACGATGCAAAAGCAAATTTAAACTAAAGTCACAAGAACGGGGTATTTATACCTCCTATTTACCCAAAGAAACTACAGAGGATACAGACATGGATTTTAATTATACACGAACCGTTCGAGTCACATCCTATCTACTGTTGGTGCTGGCGGTTACGCAGGCGCTTTATACCATTCTTTATATCACGGAAGTTAACCTTTCAAGGCAACTTATATGGGGATTGGAAGGCCTGCTCTTTACTGTTCTCGTAGCGTTCGCCGGAGCAGCGATGGTGCAAGCCAAATCCTATCAAGTTGGATGGTCCTGCATCGCATTTAGTGCGGTATTCAACCTAGTACAAGTTAGTATTGGTCTTACTATGTTTGGACCATTTCGCGAAGCCACGAGTCAACTCGAAGCGCTTGGTTCTGTGATGGGGGCGGTCGTAGCCCTATCTTTTATGATCTATTACGCAGCAAAGTTGTTACTGGGCTTTGCTGCGCTCATTTTCGGAATAGCCAAGTTGACTGGTGGTGCCAAGGCTTTGGGAGGTTTGACAGCAGTGGTTGGTGTTCTTGCCATGTTCGCCAATGGGATTTTGATCGTGTTCGGACGTGACACTTTTTTACCCTCCGCTGTTGCTGGAGGTTCGGGCGTGCTCGCGACCTTGCTTCTGGCCCTCTGCTTGATGAAGCTTTCCCCTGAAGACAAAGAGATACTCAGTCACCCCTAACCTTCACTACCGATAAAAACAATTTAAAGCCATGATTTGTCTGCACTGTTGCCGATTTAGAAATTGAACCTAGGGAACCTCTGAAAAACTGCTTCAGTCTGGCATAATTTACCCCATTTCCAACATACACAGATTCAATCATGAGCCAACTGACCTTCGCCGAAGCCGAATACACTATC